>NZ_JBQWIE010000019.1:0-78373 GCF_056745525.1 Parasediminibacterium sp. HNIBRBA5674
ATAAATGTTTTCTATCCAAAACGTTCGCCTTTACTTAATAAGTATGCAAAAAATAAATTTAGATGCGTTTGCCCTGCTTTAGGGCTTAGAGCTACTAAATAATTCCGCTGCACATAAGTAACGCCAATCAAAATTATGAGCGCTATGTGCAGCTTGCGGTTGAGTAGCTTGTTTTAAAACAGATGGCTGTAGTACATTTTTTTCTACCAGTATTTTTTTGCTGTCTCGTATCATTCCTTGTAAGGTTTTGTCTTGCATCCATTGTTGTTGCGGTGGCTCATAGCCTATTTTATTGGTGCGCCATACAATGTTCTCTGGTAATTTATTTACCATGCTTTGCCTTAAAATCCATTTGGTAAAGCCATTTTGTATTTTGTATTGTGATGGCAGCGAAAAAATAAATTCAATCAATTGGTGCGATAAAAATGGTAGGCGCACTTCTCTGCTATGAGCCATTGAGTTTCTATCAGCATAGCGCAGTAATTCTTCTAAGCCTATTGTGAATGTGTTGTAGCGCAACATATCTTCTAATTTATGTACAACAGGCTTTTGCAGTGTATCGTCGTTGTAATATTTGGTATAAAAATCTTGGTTTAAATGCGCATGGTGCAATTGTTGGTTAATGGCTTTTTGTTGTAATTTCTTGGCTGTTTTTTCTGGTAAATAAGCTGCTGCATAGTTTTTAATACCCCAACTTTCTAAAAAATGGTTCTGTTGTAGCAACTGTTTTTCACGCTTAAAATGGCTGTAATCTTTTTTTAGCAAGGCTTGCAAAAACCAATGCGTGTATTTTTTATAGCCACTCAATATTTCATCTGCGCCTTGCCCATCAAGTAGTACGGTTACACCTTTCTCTTTGGCTAATTTATACACCATAAACTGTGTAAACACGCTACTACTTTGCAGTGGCTCTTCTTGGTGGTACATCAATGTTTGCCAATGTTCTATCCAATCGTTTTCTGTAGGTGTAGTGGTGTGTTGTTGTAAACGAAATTGGTCTACAACGGCTTTGCTATAAGCACTTTCATCTTTTTCAAAACCAGGAAAAATGGCAGAAAAAGTTTGAAGTTTTGGATTTGAAGTTTTTAGTTGCATAATAGCTGCTACAATGCTAGAACTGTCAAGGCCGCCGCTAAGGCTAGTCCCTACTGTAACATCGCTGCGTAAGCGTCTATTAACTGAAGTTGCAAATAATTCAGAGAATTGTTCAATCGTTTCTTTTTCGCTTTTTGCTATTTGGGACTTACTGCTTTCTGGTTTGTACCATCGTCTCATTTGTACCTTTCCTAAGTTGGGCTGAATAGTTAAATAATTGCCTGGTGGTAATGATAAAATATGGCTATAAAAGGTTTGTGTTTTTTTGATGGGGTTTTGTAAATAGCCAAGTGTAATATAATTTAACGCCATGGTGCCGTTTAAATCTTTAGGTACACCCAAAGCCCAAAGTGCTTTCATTTCGCTGGCAAAAACAAAACGCTCAAACTTGCCACGTTGCTGATATTGTGCATGGTAATACAAAGGCTTTTCGCCAAATCTATCTCGAGCAATAAAGACTTCTTTTGTGTTGTTGTTGTAAAGTGCAAATACAAACATGCCATCGAAATGATTGCAACAATCTTTACCCCAAAAATCGTAAGCGGCAGGAATAACTTCGGTATCTGAACTGGTAGAAAACGAATAGCCGTGTTGTTGCAACTCGTTTTTAAGCTCTATGTAATTATAAATTTCGCCATTAAAGGTGATGGTATAATGCAGATAGTGTAATGGCTGCGCTGCATTGTTAGATAAATCTATTACCGATAATCGTCTATGGCCAAAAGCAACCGTTGCGTCATCGCTCTGCCATTTGCCTTCGCCATTGGGGCCACGGTGTTGCAATTTGTCTATCATTAATTGCACATGCTGTAATGATACGAATGGTGCGTAGGGAGAAATAATACCTGCAATGCCACACATAATTTAACTGAGATAGATGAGGCTGTTAAGGTACAGATAAAATATACAATCTACGCTACGGTAAAAGTTCAATAGCAAACAAAGCGTAGAAGTGTGCGACGCAACGATGCTGAATAGATAATCTACAGTTGGTAACATAAAAAATACGCACTTTTTTAGTAGACTTCTAAATGAGCGTTGAGACAATTATATTTGCACCCTTATGAGCACACAATCTGATAATATTTTCCAAGCGATTATTTCTCATGCCAAAGAATATGGCTTTGTATTTCCATCTAGCGAAATTTACGATGGCCTTAGTGCTGTGTACGATTATGGCCCTAATGGTAGCGAACTGAAAAAGAATATTCGTGACTATTGGTGGAAAAGCATGACCCAAATGCACGATAATATTGTGGGTATAGATGCTGCTATTTTTATGCATCCTACTACGTGGAAAGCGAGTGGCCACGTTGATAATTTTAGCGACCCAATGATTGACAATAAGGATAGCAAAAAACGCTACCGTGTAGATCATTTGATAGAAGCTTACGCTGATACCTTGCCTGAAGCTGAAAAAAATGCCTTGATAGACGAAATGCAACAGCTAGAAGCGGCAACTGACTATGCTGGCTTAAAGAAATTGATAGACGACCATAAGATTAAATGTAGTGTAAGTGGTACTACTAACTGGACAGAGATTCGCCAGTTTAACTTGATGTTTAAAACAGAGTTTGGTGCGGTAGCATCTGACAATCCTGATGACAATATTGTGTACCTAAGACCAGAAACGGCGCAAGGTATTTTTGTGAACTTTTTAAACGTGCAAAAAACTGCACGTATGAAAGTGCCTTTTGGTATTGCACAAACTGGTAAGGCTTTTAGAAACGAGATTGTGGCTAGGCAATTTATTTTCCGTATGCGTGAATTTGAGCAAATGGAAATGCAGTTTTTTGTGCGTCCTGGCACAGAAGGTGAGTGGTATAAATACTGGAAAGAAGCCCGCTTGCAATGGCATTTAGGCCTTGGTATAGATCCTGCAAAATATCGCTATCACGACCATATAAAACTAGCGCATTACGCTAAAGAAGCTTGCGATATTGAGTTTGAATTTCCAATAGGTTTTAAAGAAGTAGAAGGTATTCATAGCCGTAGCGACTTTGACTTAACGCAACACCAACTGTATAGCAAAAAGAAGCAAAACTATTTTGACAACGATATAGACCCTGCTACTGGCAAGCCTTACGGTAACTATATACCTTATGTAATTGAGACTTCTATTGGTTTAGATAGAATGTTTTTGTTGATACTTTCTAACGCTTACGAAGAAGAATTAATACCAAAAGAAGATGGCACTACCGATAGTCGTGTAGTATTGCGCATACCTGCAAAGCTTGCGCCTAACAAACTGGCCATTTTGCCATTAACCAAAAAAGATGGTTTGCCAGAAATTGCAACCAAGCTTATGGACGAATGCAAGCCTTATTTTAAATGCTTCTACGAAGAAAAAGACCAAATTGGTAAGCGTTACCGCCGTCAAGATGCTATTGGTACACCGTTTTGCGTTACGATAGATAATCAAACACCAATAGACCAAACTGTAACCATTCGCTACAGAGATACGATGTTACAAGAGCGTATACCTATTAGCCAAGTAAAAGGCTTGGTATTGGGTAAAGTGATGTAAGTGAATGATAGGAACGATGATTAACTGGATTCTTTTCTTTTGTTAGTCAGCTTCAGTTTTTCATCCGATAGCTATCGGATTGAGCATCGTTGCAAGTTTATACTGAGTTTACGAAGTACCACTTGTACGTTTAGATACATTATTCAGCATAACAAAAGCGCCACTCAAAATGAGTGGCGCTTTTGTTTGTTATTCTTTTGTTTTTATAGTTCCTTTATCAATTTATCTGCCGCTTGTTTTGCTAATGCTGAAATATTTAAATCGTACTGAGAAAGGTATTCTGACGTAGCAGTTTTCCATGATTTAAAAAGCCCCAATTGCTTCTTATCATCAACATAAGCTAATTGAATAACATCATTCTTAACAGACACACCATTCTCAATCACTTTATAAGATAATACAAGGTCTTTATTTTCTGTTTTAATGTAAACATTATCCCAATTAATGGCATAAAAGCCTAAAAATATTGAGTGACCAATATCATCAATAGCGAACTGATTGGGTATTTTTTCTATAGACAATTCAATACGTTTTCCTGCTAACTTGTCTTTTAATCCTTTGTTTAGCGCAACTGTAAATGTTTTTGAAAAGTTACTAATTGGAATTAAAGGATTTAAAACACATGTATTTTTATAATCCCAACGCCAATACACTATCAAAGGCAAAAAGCTTACAGTTTTATTTTCCGATACAGATGTTTTCTCGTCAGTTGTAATTAAGGGTGAATTAATGACTATTGTTTCGCTTGTCTTTTTCTTTTGCAGAGACTGCATTTCAGGAAATTGTTGCTGTACGTATCTATCTAGCTTTTTTCCATTTAAACAACTAGTTAATGATGTGATACTGATAAGCAGTACTAAGTAAAGCAGTTTTTTCATGAATTGATGTAGTTTTTGGATGCAATATTAAATAAAGTAAAAACATTAGTAAAACAACTTTTAATCATTTTACAAATAATATTACGCTTGCAATTAGTACGATTTTTACTTACCACTAATCTTTAAAATCTCTTGATATACGGCCAATTTCTTTTCTAAATCTACCACTTGTTGTTGCAGTTGCATTTCTTTATCAGACAGGGTTTCTATGGGAAAAGCAGTAGATAAATCTGCCAAGAAATTATGGTTAATTACCAATCCAATTTTCCAAAGTAGTGCAGCATGTAAAGTGTGTTGTTTTACGTAGTGCGTTACGCCAATGGCATGAATATCTAACCGCCTTGCAAGCTCAGCTTTTGAAATGCCTTTGTCTTGCAATACTTTTTGTAACAACTTACCTGCGTGAGGCATCTTCTGCTCACTATTTACATGGCTCATTTTGGTTAAAGTGCCCATAACTTCCTGTTTTATTTGCTAAATTATATAAAACCAAGCTATTCTACTAGGTGTTCGATCTAATTTACTAGGGCATCAATCTAATTTATTAGGTTAGCTACCTATTTTATTAGGTATTCATCCTAATTTTATAGTTTACCTTACTATTTCGATAGGAAATCAATCAAGTTTTGTAGCATTTCACGCTAATAAACTAGCGTGTTTGGCTAATGTGTATTACTTTCAAATAGAAAATAACCCTTCAACAACAAAAAATCCGTGTACATCCATCCACCCGATAGCTATCGGGTCTGTGTCATCAGCATTCCTATCATCTTACTTTACTATCACAATCTTCGTCACTATTTTTTCTAAGCCAGTATCGTCTCTTACTATTACCAGGTATACACCACTCGCAATCTTCTCGCCCTTGTAGTTTTTGCCATTCCATACAGCTTGACCACCCAAAGCCCTTGTTTGATACACCAATCTACCATCTAGTTCAGCAATTTTTACCAAAGCATTATCTACCAAGCCTTTTATAGCAATAGTACCATTATAATTAGGCGGTACAGGGTTAGGAAATACTAGCACATTGCTATTGGTTTCACCGCCTTCTGTAGCAGTACTTCTAAAGCTGCAAATGCCCGTTGCAGTAGCAATATAAACGTCACCTGTTTGTGGGTTAACGGCTATGCGTTTAATATCGTTATTCAGCAAAGGGCTATTATCAGCAGTAAAGCGGTAGATAATTTTTGCTCCATCTGCCGATATTAACCACACACCATTTTTAGTGCCTACCCATTTTCTATTTGCACCATCAACAGCTATGGTACGCACTTCCTCATCTTGAAATAAATACCCTGCAAATCTATCTAGCTGTACCACTGGCAATATGGCTTCGCAGTTTTTTGTAAATACTTCTGTAGGGCATTGTACCACAGCAATGCCTTTGGCTGTGCCAATCCATATAAAGCCATCTTTATCTTTTGCTGTGCAATACACGGTATTACTTGGCAGGTTACCATTGCCTACACCAGTTTTAAAAAACTTCCATTGGTCATCATTAATAGCATCAATGTTGCTACCATAATTATTTACCAGTAAGCCATTACCTAGTGGGCTTACAATCCATAATTGATTAGCATCGTCAATAGTGATTTGCCCCACCGCATTATCAGTATGTATAAAAGGAACTGCAAATGATTTAAAGCTGCCATCAGCTTTGCGTACACTAATATTTTGCGCAGCACCATAATTACTTATCCAAAGATTATTCTTGCTATCGAACGCTAAGCCACTTACACGAACATCTTTACTAGTGCCTATTACAGGCTGTAACGATGAGTTATTTGCCTTATAGATTTTAGTACTTGCACCATCAAAATTTACCAAACCACTGCCATAACTGCCAGCCCAAATAGACTGATTGGTTGGGTCAATAGCAACTGTAACAAAGTCTAACACTGAATCAAAAACAGGCTTGCTGTAATAGCCAATATTATCCCATGCATCACCATTAAAAGTGTATAAGCCATTACGGTTTTGCTGCGCTTGCCAGCTTGCATTTACACTACCTGCTGCTGCGTACAAGGTATTGTTTGCTACTAGCATGTCACCATCGGCTGAACCTAAAGGACCATCAGGTATATAACTGCTAAATGTGGTGTTGAATTTAGATAAACCTTCTTTGCTATCAGCAATCCACAAGCTGTCATTATCTACAATTGCTTGCTTTGGTGATGCGATATAAGTACTGTTAGTAAGGCTATTTTCTATCACACCATTTGCATTTAATTGCAACACTCTGCCTACACCAGTCAGCTTGTTTTGCTGACACAGCAATAGCTTACCATTACTACTATTCAAGTTCGTTATCTGCCAATTGGCATCATTATATAACATACTAAAGTTGCTACCATTTTGCACTAGCAAAGTATCATTTTTAAGCACTACCAGTTTGCCACTTACAAGCACCACATTTTGTATAGCACCATTGCTTAAACCATTGCTGCCGCTAAGGTTTTGCCAATTTGTATAGTTAGCCAAGTTAGCCGCATTTACACTAGCTTTCTTCAAGCCTTCGTTGGTAGCTGCATACCAAAAACTACCATCGGTAACAATGCCATTTACCACCACTTGCGCACCACCATTACCTATATACCAAGTATCTTTTACCTCGTATTTCGTCAGGTTCAATACTATTACACCCAAGCCACTACATAGGTAGGCGAAGCCACCATTACAATAAATACTGTTAATCGTTTTATTACCAACACCAGTGCTGCGTTTAATGTCGCCAATGTTCTTTACAGCATCCGCTTTAAGCGCATCTACACTGCTGTTAGTGTAAGCAATTACCAGTTGCTGCGTCGTTTCGTCCCAGCTAATAGCACTCACACCCATCTCGTTCAAGCCTGTTACTTTACTATAGCGCTGTTCATTATTATTCGCATCTACACTAAACACATTATTGGCAGTAGCGCAGTAAATTTTATCGCCTTTAATCACTGCTTGTACGGTGTTATAATTGAGGTGTTCACGCCAGTAGCCAATAGGTACTTGAGCGTTTTGCGCTTGCAGTGAAAAGTGAAAAGTGAAAAGTGAAATAAGTAGAACTAGTATTTGATAACGAGCAGTTGTAATACTATGAGGCTTTCGTTGCAAGTGTATACTGAGTTTACGAAGTACCTGCTTGTGTGCATTGTACGTTATTGAGCTTTGCCTATATAGTAGATACTGCTGCATGATACTACAATAATACTAAGTTTAGAGGAATGGCAGAATGTGTATAGACGAAGACTAGGGAAACTTCCTAAACACTGTAAGCCTTAATACCAATTCTAGCACTACCAATACTAAGCCTGCTAGTAGTAATAGTAGGTATTCATCAGTATATCGGTCGTAAGTGGTTAGTTCTACTTTACTTTTTTCTAGCTGATTGATGCTTGCATAAATGTTTTTCAGCGCTGCCTTATTAGCCGCTTGAAAGTATTGACCACCAGTTTCTGCACTAATTTGTTTTAGTAAGTTTTCGTCAAACGTCATCTTGCGTTTTTCCATTACAGTACCAAGCGCTGAATTCACTTGTACATCCATTTCCACCTCGCTACCTATACCTATGCAATACACTTTTATACCGTAAGTAATGGCGAGTTTTTTGGCTATATCAGGCGGTATTAAGCCTCCATTATCAGCACCATCTGTTAATAGAATAACCACTTTGCTTTTAGCAGTACTATTACGCAACCTATCTACACTTGTAGCAAGCCCAGAACCAATGGCAGTACCATAATCAGTGAGGTAGCCATTTACAATACTGTTAATTTGGGTAAGCACTGTTTTATGGTCTGGCGTTATGGGGCAAAGTGTAAAACTCTGGCTGCTAAAAATAACCACACCTATTCTATCGCCTGGTCTATTTTGTACAAAATCTGAGGCCACATCTTTGGCAGCTTCTAGCCTGTTGGGTTTAAAATCTTGCTCCGTCATACTACCGCTTATGTCAAAGCATAGTACAATATCTATCCCTTCGCCATTGGTTTTGTTTTCGGTAAAATGTTGCTGTGGCCTTACTAATGCAACTATTAGTAAAGCCAATGCTAGGCAACGCAATACAAAAGGTAAATGCCTAAGCCTTGTTTTCCAGTTGTGCGTATGCTGCAAGAAGAAAGTAGTAGTAATGGTGAGCGAGGCCGTTTGCTTTCGGTGACTTCGTACATACCAAAACACCATGTATGGCACTACCAGTAACAGGGGTAATAACCATGGGTAGGCAAAGCTGATATGTTGGTACCAATTATACAGCATTTGCTTTGGGTTGATAGTTAAATGAATGAATAGTGGTTACAAATGTTTTAGCTGCTTGTATGGCTTGCTCACATTCAGTTATAGTGGGTTGATATTTTGCAAACTTTACCGCATCAGATAAGCGCAACAATTGATAATACTGTACTTGTGTGGGTTCGTTACCTACTTTACCTTTTAGTAATACCATGTATTCATCAGTGGTTTTTGTAAGGCTTGTAATACCTAATTGCTTATCAGAGAAATTGCGTGTAATAGTAATTAAACTAGTAAAGAAAAGTTTGTATTGCTGGCTTGCTATTAATGGCTGCAAAGCATCTATTTGCAGCAATACATCATTTACCGATACGGCTATTTTTTTGATAGGTTTATTAACCCTTTTGCTAAAGAAACGCTTGATAACAAAAGCTATCAACAACAGCAATGCTAGTGCGCCTATACCTATTTTGCCCCACAACCACCAATCTGTTTCAGGCTCTACTTCTATAATTTCTTTGATGTCGTTATAGTCTTGCATGTTGCTTATGTTAACTGGCAACACTTTTATTGGTAAAGGCAATGAATTGAAGGTTTTATTGCCCACCAATTTTACAGGAAATTCAGGCAGCTTAAAGGTGCCAGTATCGTAGCTAGTAATCAATATTTTTTGGGTAAATGATTTTGCACCGCCTACTTCTATCGTATCTATTGGTAAGCGTTGTAGCACTTCAAAATGATTAAAACTATCTGGTAAGTTAAACCAAGTGTCTAGCAATATGGTGCTATTGGCAGCAGGTTCTACAGTTAATTTCAGTTCAAATTGTTCACCTATGCGTATGGTAGATTTGTTAGTAATTGTGGTAACTCTTTGAGCAAAGCTTTGTAAAGACAACAAGCACAAAGCAACAAAGCACAAGCATCCCAAAGACAACTTGCACCCTGTAACTTGAAACTTGAAACTTACTTTCTTCATGCTCGTTTTATAAAAAAATGTTGAAGGGCTTTTACATAGTCTTGCCCTGTTTCTATTTGTATTAAATCTGCACCAGCCTTACGAAATATAGTTGCTGCATCATCCATAATTTTATGGTATTGCCTGTTGTAAGCAACTTGTACAGAAGTATCATTGGTATCTAACCAAAGCGTTGCACCTGTTTCAGGGTCTGTAACTTGTACCAAGCCTATTTTGGGTAAATGCTTATCTGCTTTGTCAAATACTTGCACACCAATGACATCATGCTTTCTTGCCGCTACACGCAACGCTTCGTGGTAACCTGCATCTGCAAAATCACTTAGTATAAATACAATGCTTTTATGCTTGGCTATGTTGTTGAGATATTGCAAAGCCTTTACCAAATCTGTTTTACGAGACACAGGCCTAAAAGATACCAACTCTCTTACCATATACAATGCATGCTCTCTACCTTTAGATGAAGGAATGTATTTTTCTACTTTATCTGTACAAAATAATAGACCTGTTTTATCATTATTATTCAGTGCACTAAAGGCCAATACTGCACATATTTCTGCAATTAGTTCTTGCTTGTTTTGCTGTTGTGTACCAAACAAATTACTAGCACTTGCATCTACCAATAAATACACACTTAATTCTCTTTCTTCTTCAAACACTTTGCTATAAGTGCTGCCCATTCTAGCACTAACGTTCCAATCTATAAATCGTATATCATCACCAGCTGCATATTCTTTTACCTCTTTAAAAGCCATACCTCTACCTTTAAAAGCTGTGTGGTATTCACCAGTAAATAAATGGTTGGTAAGCTTTTTACTTTTTATTTCAAGGTCACGAACTTTACGCAATAAGTCGCCAGCAGCGCCCCCTGCCCCTAAAGTCAGGATGCCCCCAGCCCCTAAAGGGGAGTTAGAAACAGATTCGGTGTCATTTAATTTCTCTTTTTTAAAAAATTGCATTATACTTTTCGTATTGTTTAAAAAACCCCTTTAGGGTTGGGGCAAAATTCCCCCTTTGGGGGCTAGGGGGCTACGGCACCAATATGGTTCTTAAAATATCGTCTACAATCATTTCGCTAGTTACGTTTTCGGCTTCAGCTTCATAGGTAAGGCCTATTCTGTGGCGCAATACATCTTTCGCTATCGCTTTCACATCATCTGGAATAATGTAGGCACGTTTGTTTAAAAATGCTTGCGCTTTTGCAGCTAAAGCCAAATTAATACTAGCCCTTGGCGAGCCACCATAACTTATCATCGCTTTCAATCTGCCTAAGCCATATTGTTCAGGAAAACGTGTTGCAAATACAATGTCTATAATATACTGCTCTATTTTTTCATCCATGTAAATCTGCTTCACTAAATGCCTTGCATGTAGTATCTCATTAATGCTAGCTACTGGCTGAATGCTAGGCAATTCAAGACTTTGCACCTGTTGCCTAATAATCAGTTGCTCTTCTTTTTTATCAGGATAGCCTACCACAACTTTCAGCATAAAACGGTCTACCTGTGCTTCTGGTAAAGGATAAGTACCTTCTTATTCTAATGGATTTTGTGTAGCTAATACTAAAAATGGCTCTTGTAATTTATACGATTGATCACCAATGGTTACCTGCTTTTCTTGCATGGCTTCTAGCAATGCGCTTTGCACTTTGGCTGGTGCACGGTTTATTTCATCGGCTAAAATAAAGTTGCTAAAAATAGGGCCTTTACGCACTACAAACTCACCACGTTGTTGGTTATAAATCATCGTACCAATTACATCTGCTGGCAATAAATCTGGGGTAAATTGTATGCGGCTAAATGGTGCTTGTATGGCTTGTGCTAATGACTTAATAGTTAATGTTTTCGCCAATCCTGGTACGCCTTCTAGCAATACGTGACCATTGCTTAGTAAACCAATTAACAAGCGCTCTACCATGTATTGCTGACCTACAATTACCTTTTTCAATTCGGTTTGTAGCCTTTCTACCACTGTATGTTGTTGCGCTATTTGCAAGCCTAGTTGCTGAATATCTTCTGGTGTTTGCATAAAATCTTTATTACATGAATTATTTGAATGACAAGAAGTATACTAATTTAGTCGATTACACGTCCCGATAGCTATCGGGATAAAGCCAATAACGTGAATAAAACGCATTGGCTTTAAATAATTAACAAGTTTTAAGAAAACAGTTGGTGCAGGTGTAAATTATTCTTCTACAATTGGCGGCTCTTCATCAAAAGTCATCTCATTTATTTCAGGATGAATGGCTATTTCTTCGTCTCTATTATCGTTCCATTCTACAATAAAATTGTTACGTCCTTCGCCTACAAGTAAGGTCATGTAGCGCTGTTGCGATAGTTCTAAAAGCGATAAGAATAAGAATAAGGCATGAATTCTATCTTGACATAGCTCAAACACTTTTTCAAATGGCACATTCTTTTCGGTTTGTACGTATGTAAGCATGTGTTCGCGGCTTCCTTCCATGGTATAGTTGTAGCGAACCACCGTGTGTACAGGCTTATTTTGGCGGTCGTGCACACGTTGCATTACCTTCTCAAAAGCCTTCATCAGCTTAAACATGGTAATGGTTTGTATCTCGGTACCTTCACCACTTTCTTCGCCTATTGATGCCAATTCTTTCTGCAAGTTGCCACGTTTCACCATCATCATACGAATCGCTTCCATATCGGCCATTTGTACCGATGCTTCTTTAAAGCGTTTGTATTCAAGTATCTTATCTATCAGTTCTTGCCTTGGATCAATTTCGTTGCCCGATGCATCTATTTCTTTACGAGGCAATAACAGCTTGGCTTTGATGCGCATTAAGGTAGATACAAACAAGATAAACTCGCTACTTAACTCGATGTTTAGTTTTTCTTGTTGGTGTATAAAATCAAGGAAATCTTGAATGATTTTAGTGATAGGAATATTGTAAATATCAAGCTCATCACGCTCTATAAAAAATAGCAACAAGTCAAAAGGACCTTCAAAATGCTCAAGTTTAATTTGATAGTTGGTGGTATTCACGCTACACAGGTTTAGTTACAAATGTAAATGGTTGGATTTGGAGTTTGTAATTTGAAGTTAATAAGATTGATTTACAAATGTTTAATTGAAAATCTACAGCCGATAATCTAGCCCCGATTGCAGTGGAAAGCCCGCAAGCCGCCACAAGCGGCTGAGGACTTGCAACGAAAAGCGGGACTAATTCCGATAATTGCTTCAACCGATGTGCTACAAAATAAAAACTCGCCTACACCAAAAGGCATAGACGGGAAAAAAGAAAATGAAGGTAAGGAAATTTATTTTTTCAACGAATCTCTTATCTCCATTAATAGTTTATCGGTGCTAGAAGGCGCAGGTGGTGCAGCTGGTGCGGCTTCTTCTTTCTTCTTAGCAGCGTTTATACCTTTTATAATCATAAATAGTACAAAAGCGATGATAATAAAGTTAATAACTGCTGACAAAAAGTTGCCATACTTAACTGTGCCAAAAATGGTTAGCTCTTCCAACTTAGTAAGGTGCGCTGCATCTAATGCTGGTTTTAGCAATAGCGGCGTAATTACATCGTCTATAAATGAACTGACAATTTTACCAAAAGCACCGCCAATAATAACACCCACTGCTAGGTCTACTACATTGCCTTTCATGGCAAAATCTTTGAATTCTTTAATCATTCCCATAATCGTTAGTTTATTATTTTTTTATTAGGTTTATGGGGCAATTTATGAAATGTAGTATTGAAAGAAAAAATTTATTTCCCACGTATCATACCACGAATAAGCACAGGTAGTAAAATTAAGTTGGTTAATGTGCCCACCACTAAGGTTAATGATGTGAGCCAGCCCAGTGCAATAGTACCACCAAAGCTGCTAAAACAGAAGATGATAAAGCCTGCAATTAACACCAGTGAGGTGTAAATAATACTGATACCTGTATGGTGAATAGTAAGTATTAAAGTAGGCGTTACTTGGTTGTTATTATCTGGTAGTTCTTGCTTATAGTTAATTAGAAACCGAATGGTTACATCTATGGCTATACCAAGTGCAATGCTAAATACCAATACTGTTGAAGGTTTTAATGGTACGCCTACCCAACCCATAATGCCAGCAGTAATTAGCAACGGAATAATGTTTGGAATAAGTGAACATACCAAAATCCTAAATGACCTAAACAAGTATAACATGCAAAGCGTGATTAATAAAAACGCCCAGAAAATACTATCTCGTAAGCCTTTAATAATAAAGCTAGAGCCTTCTAAAAAGGTAACGCTACTACCTGTAAAGGTTACTTTATAAGCAGCGGTATCAAATATTTCATTGCTCTTCTTTTCGAAATCTGCTAATAGCAATGGTAGTTTTTGGCTGCCAATATCTTTCATGTTTACAGTAATGCGAGCAACTTGCTTATTGCTATCTAAAAACTTGTTGAGCAACTTAATAGCGCCACCGCTTTGTGTGGTGCCACCAGGTTTTGGTGTTAAGTATGTACCAATAAATGCAAGATCGCCCATGCTAGGTACTGCGTAGCTATTCGTATCGCCATCAAAATAAGCTTGCTTCGCAAACTTCAAACCTTCTACAAAAGATAATGGCCTGCCTGTTTCTGGCTTGGCATTAATGTAAGCTGATAGCTCATCTATTTTTTCTAAAGGCTTCGTACTTCTAAACAAGCCTTTTTTCTTTTTAGTATCTACCATTATTTCTAATGGCATAACACCTTCAAAATTGCTTTCGAACCATTTAAGGTCAGTATAAATTTTATCTTTCTTAGGTAAATCGTCTACAATAAAACCTTCGCTGCGTAGCTTAAACAAACCAACTATTGCAAATACTGTAATAGCAATGGTTACAGCGTACACTAGCTTAGCTTTTTTAAAGGCTAGGTTTTCAATTTTGGTTAATACTGATTCTAAAAAGCGATTATCTAAATACTTGATTTCTTTAGGTTTAGGTGCAGGCAAATAGCTTAACACCGCAGGTATAAAAATGAGTGAGATAAAGAATAGCAACATGATGTTGATACCGCTTACCATACCAAATTCTTTTAGCAAAGCACTACGTGTTAAAGCAAATACTGCAAAGCCAATAGCAGCAGCAATATTGCAAAATAGCGTTACAATACCCATGCGACCAACCATGGTTCGTAGAGCTTCTTCTTTGTTGCCAGTATCTTTATAAGCTGTGTGGTATTTGTTTAAAAAGTAAATACAGTTAGGCACACCAATTACTACAATTAATGGTGGAATAATTGCCGTAAGCAAAGTGATATTGTAATGGAATAACTGCATAGTTGCAAGACTCCAAATGACACCCATACCAACTACTAATAAGCTCATAATAGTAGTGCTAATGCTACGAAAAAATAAGTAGAGCGTTAAGGCTGATAGTAAGAAAGAAGCAACTAAAAAGTAGTTCATCTCATGCTTAATTCTATCACCTATTACAGTGCGTAAATATGGCAGGCCACTAATTTGCACCGTAATACCTGACTCTTTTTCAAATTGCTTTACAGGCTCTAATACAGTAGCAATAAGTCTTGTACGGCTTTTACTGTTTAAGGTATCTTTATTTACACCCACTGCTACTAAGTATGCTTTGGTATCTGCATTGTACAATAAACCACGGTAAAATGGTAAGCTTTCAAAAGCTACTCTATCGCTATCAAGCTGTGCCTGAGAGGTATAATTGATTTGAAATAATCGCTTTGATTTAAAGCTTTTAGTAGCTGTATCGTTAATTAAATTCAGAGCTTCTGGTACGCTTAGTACATCTGTAACATCGGGTACTTTTTTTAAGCTTTGGTGTAGCTTACTTACTGCATTAAAAACTTTGGGTGTAAAGAATTCTTTGCTTTGAATACCTACTACTAATGTGCCTGCATCGTCACCAAACTTGGCTTTAAATGCTTGCATATCTAAGTACTTAGGATTATCGGTAGGGATGGCTCTTGAAAAATCGTAGCCAATTTTTACTTTTAATGCTAATGTAACAGCAACTATGTTAATAGCTAATAATGCTAGTAATAACGGTAATCTGTACTTTAAAATAAACTTGCCTAAACTGTACCACATAGTGAAAAGTGAATGGTGAAAAGTGAAATATAATAAAGTATTTTTTAGGCAACCTACGTGGTAAAAGATTGGCTTTGTAATAAACGGTGCAGTGTGCGACGCAACTACAGCCTAGCTTTGTACTACAGCTGACTCCATAAAAAAACTATACAAACCAATAGCCAAATAGCTGACAACCGATGCCTACTAGCAAGCCGCTATACACTTCTGTAGTAGTGTGGTCGCTTACTAAAAAACGACTGGTACATACCAAGCCTGTTAATAGTGCTGCAACGCTAATAGCAATGCCTAGAGGCGTTTGATAAAAAAATGAGGTAAGAATGACTGCTGCTAGCAAGCCACCCATACCTATGCCATGTAAACTGATTTTGATAAAATTATTGAATACCACACCTACTGCTGTAGCGATGAAAATACCGAAATAAAAGAACTTTAAAGCAGCTGGCTGATCGGTGAAATTGCGGCTTAAATAGTACATCCACCAATAGAAAAACATAGAAATGAAATAGGGTACAATGCGTTCTTTTTGGGTGCGTAAAAAAATGCTTTGACTAAATTTTACTTTCCATAATAAGAACACTGCAAAGGTTGGAAAAAAGGCAGTCATCCAAAATACGCTAAAGGTTCTAAGTTTTAATTGCCAATCTGTAATGCCTGAAAACTCTAGCCTAAACTGATATACCAAGAACAAAAAAAAGTAAGTAGGCACAAACACTGGATGCATTACATACGAGATAATTTTGGCTGGTATTTTTAGCCAATTGCTTGGTTGGTATGGTAAAGGAAGTTCTGCTTGTTCCATTGTTGTATGTTCTAATTTCTGTGTTTTGTTGTTTTTAGGGCAAACTGCTTCTTGCCTCGCAGTGACGAATTTTCACTACAATTCTTTACGCAATCTTGCTACAGGAATATTGAGTTGTTCACGATACTTGGCAACAGTTCTACGTGCAATATTATAGCCTTTTTCGTTGAGCATATCGGTTAAAAACTCATCGCTTAAAGGCTTTTGTTTGTCTTCTGCATCTATTAAATTGCTCAATATTTCTTTTACTTCACGTGTACTTACTTCTTCACCACTATCGGTACTTAAGCTTTCGCTAAAGAAATATTTAAGGCGATAGGTACCAAACTCAGTTTGTACAAATTTGCTATTAGCCACACGGCTTACAGTGCTTATATCTAAGCCTGTTTTTTCAGCAATATCTTTTAAAATCATTGGTCGCATATTGGTAACATCACCTGTTAAAAAGAACTCTTCTTGGTGACGCATAATTGCACCCATAGTAGATATCAACGTTTGCTGGCGCTGCTGTATCATTTCTATAAACCACTTAGCACTGTCTATCTTTTGCTTGATAAATAGTACGGCTTCTTTCTGTCGCTTATCTTTTTTAGTACCCTTGTCGTACTCTTTCATCATGTCTTTATAGCCTTCACTTATTTTAAGATCAGGCGCATTACGTGAGTTAAGGGTTAGTTCTAAAATACCATTGTTGTTGATGATGTAAAAGTCAGGTACGATGTAGCTTTCGGCTTTATTTATTTCGCCAACATTACCACCTGGTTTTGGGTTAAGCTTGATGATTTGATGAATGACTTCTTTTAAATCTTCGTCAGATAAGTTAAGCCCACGTTGAATTTTATCATAGTGTTTTTTGATAAATTCATCGTAGTATTTACTCATTACTTGTATGGCTAATTGTACACCTATACCTTCTGAGCTTTTACGTTTTAATTGCAGCAATAAGCATTCTTGCAAGTCTCTAGCGCCCACACCTGCTGGGTCAAACTGTTGTATTTGCTTAATAATTTCTTCAATCTCTTTATCTTCTGCAATAATATTTTGCCTAAAGGCTAAATCATCTGCAATAGAACTCAATTCTCTACGTAAGTAACCATCATCATCCAAGCTACCTACTATTTGCTCAGCTATTTTAAACCTACGCTCATCAAGGTCAAGCATACCAAGCTGATTAAGTACAAGGTCAAAAAAGCTTTGTTCTAGCTTAATAGGTATGGTTTGTTTATCATCCATTTCTGGATAATTATCATCCTTCATTTTGTAATCAGCAATTTCGCCATCATCATCTACTACATATTCACTGATGTCTACATCATCATAATCTTCTTCGCTACCGTCTTTCTCAAATTCTTCATCAGGCGATGTTTCAAATTCATCTACCATTTCTTCATTAGCGTCAGCACCTTCTTCACCCTCACCAAGTTCTAGTGCCGGATTTTCTTCTAGTTCTTCTTTTATGCGCTCTTCTAAATTAGCAGTAGGCACTTGCAACAATTTCATCAACTGAATTTGCTGAGGCGATAATTTTTGTAATAATTTCTGCTGTAACGATTGTCCTAATGCCATGATTTCTGTTGCCTAATTTGACATTTAAATTTCTAAACCTTATTTATTAGATATATACACACCACACAAAATTACTCCTAAACAGCCTACTTGAAAAATACTGATGCTTTCGCCATAGTAATAACCCCAAGCTACTGCAATAAATGGTATGCCATACGTAACCATTGCTGCAAATAAAGCACCGGCTCTTTTTACCAATCTGTAAAACAAGACAGATGCAAAGGCTGTACCCACCATACCTAGTACACAAGCTGCGGCTGTAGAACCAATGACTTTTGTACTAGTAAATGGTTGTGCAAAATAATCTGTAACAGCCAATATAATAACACAAGGAATTATTAAAAATACAAATGCCATAGCAGCGATATTAATAGAAGCAATGCCTTGCATGTATTTACTTACGATATTAACGTTTACCGCATAAAAAACGGTTGCTAGCAATACTAGCGATACGTAAAAAATATTCCCCAAATCGAGCCTACCATTAGGCGCTACTAGAAAGTATAAACCTACCAAACCAACCATAATGCCTATAATTTTTTGTGGCTTAGGTTTTAACTGAAAGAAAAATACACCTATAAGCACTGCACATAAGGGTGTGAGCGAGTTAAGCATACCAGTTAATGCGCTGCTTAATTGTGTTTCTGCAATGCAAAATAAAAATGCCGGAAAAAAGCTGCCTAACAAACCAGATAAAACTACCACACCTAATTTTTCTTTGGGTATTTGCGTAAATGCTTTGGCTGCAAATGGCACCAACACCACACCTGCACTTAAAATACGTAAGGCTGCTACTTGGTAGGCACTTAAAGCCTGCATACCAATTTTCATTAGTAAAAACGAACTGCCCCAAATAAGCGACAACACGATAAATAACAACCAATTAATAACTTTATCTCTCAAGTAACAATCTATTTTGCTACAAAGGTTATAGATTTATACTACCAAATAGTTTTTTACCAAACATTATTACAATGTCTAAAATTTCGCTTGCTAAAATTGATACCAAAGCGCCTAAAGGCTTTTCTAAAGAACAAACCAGGGCTAAAACAGCCAAGCTTTTAGAAGAATTAGATGAGTTACAAAACCTATTGTATGCAGAAAGTAAACATTCTGTTTTAATAGTAGTACAAGGCATGGATGCAAGTGGTAAAGATGGTGCCACACGCAATGTATTTGGCAAGATGAATCCACAAGGTGTAAGTGTGGCATCATTTAAAGCACCTACGGCTGAAGAATTAAGCCATGATTTTTTGTGGCGCATTCATAAACACGTACCAGCAAAAGGCATGATACAAATATTTAACCGCAGCCATTATGAAGACATTTTAATTACCCGTGTACACAACATGATTGATGACAAAACTGCCAAGTTGCGCATGAAAGCCATCAACGATTTTGAGTCGTTATTAACCCAACATAGCAATACGCATATTCTTAAATTTTACCTACACATTTCACCAGAAGAACAGCAACTAAGGCTTGAAGAACGCTTACAAGACCCACGTAAAATGTGGAAATACAATGAGAACGACTTTAAAGAAGCCAAACTTTGGGATAATTACATGAAAGTGTACCAAGATTGCTTTAACCATTGTGGCGATATTCCTTGGATTATTACACCATCAGACCAAAACTGGTATAAAGAGTACATTATTGCTAGCACTTTACACAAGCTATTGAAGAGTTTAAAAATGCAATATCCTGGCATAAAAAAATAGACCCACAATAAGCTACCATAAGCGTATATTTAAAAGATGAACTACTTAGCCCACGCATATTTGTCTTTCAATATTCCAGAAATATTGGCTGGAAATATGATAAGCGATTTTGTGAAGGGTAAAAAGCAGTACGATTATCCTACAGGTATTCAAGTAGGCATACGGTTACACAGAGCCATAGATACATTTACAGATAGTCATCCATTTACCAAACAAGCTAAAACCTTTTTTCAGCCAGCCGTAGGGCCTTATTCTGGTGCATTTGTAGATGTAGTGTACGATCATTTTTTAGCAAAAGACCATTCAGAATTTATAGATGATGCAGGCTTGCAAACTTTTGCTACCAATACTTATTTATCGCTCAAAAATCTTGCACCAATACTGCCAGAACAATTTGTAAATATGTTGCCATCTATGCAGCAGCATAATTGGTTGTACAATTACCAGTTTATGCAGGGTATAGAAAGTAGTTTTAAAAATGTAGCTCGTAGGGCTAAGTATTTAGATAATTCGGATGCTTACTTTCAACTTTTTCAAGCGCACTATGTTTCTCTTGAATGGTGCTATGCTAATTTTTTTAAAGACGTTAAAAAAATGGCAATAACCTTTTTAAGTACCGAAGGTTTTTTATAAGCGCCTATATATTTGCATACAAACTAGATAAAATGAAACGACTATTTTTAGCCATTTGTATTGGTATTGCCACATTGTGCCAAGCGCAACAAAAGCCTACAGAACTAGACAAAAGCCCACTTGACATGAGTTATTGGCCGGCTAATTATCCATTTTTAAAAATGAGTGGTAAGGCTAAAGATATGCCTGTAGCAAGAGTTCTGTATAGTAGACCATTGAAGAATAATAGACCAATATTTGGAGGCATTATTAAATACAACGAGATATGGAGGTTTGGTGCAAATGAAGCCACTGAAATTGAGTTTTTTGTACCTGTGAAAATTTATGGTAAAAAAATTGCAAAAGGTAGATATACCATGTATTGCTTACCAGCTGAAGGTAAATGGACTATCATCATAAATAAAGACAATTACAGTTGGGGCAATTTTGTATATGATGAAAAGAAAGACATATTAAGAACTATTATTGCATTAAATAAAACAAGCGATGCGGTAGAAGCCATGACTATGTACTTTGAAGATACAAAAGCTGGCGCCAATTTGACAATTATGTGGGATGATGTTAAAGCTACGTTACCCATTGTTTTGTAGAAAAAGTTAATATAACCAAGAGCCCCAAACGTTGCACGCTTGGGGATTTTTTTCATCCAAACCTATAAGGTTTCTAAAACCTTATAGGTTTAAAATTATCCTTTCATTTCAGTATAAAACTGATGGAAATAAGGGATGGTTTCTATGCCTTTGTAAAAGTTAAACACATCAAATTTCTCGTTAGGGCTGTGCAGGTTATCGCTATCTAAACCAAAGCCCATAAACACAATTTTTATACCCAACACCTCTTCAAATAATGCACAGATAGGAATACTGCCACCACCACGTACAGGTATTGGTTCTTTGCCAAACGTTGTTGCAATCGCTTTTTCAGCGGCTTTATATTCAACGCTATCTATCGGTGTCATGTAAGGCTCGCCACCATGGTGTTCCATCGCTTTTATGGTAACGCCTGCCGGTGCCATTTGGGTAAAATAAGCAATTAGTTTTTCAGTAATTTTTACAGATGATTGGTTAGGAACTAAGCGTGTAGAAATCTTTGCAAATGCTTTTGATGGCAATACTGTTTTTGCACCTTCGCCTGTGTAGCCGCCCCAAATACCATTTACTTCTAGTGTTGGCCTAATGCCTGTTCTTTCGTTGGTTTTGTAGCCTGCTTCACCCCATAATTCTGTAATACCTAGGTCAGTTTTATATTCAGCTTCATCAAATGGTGCTTGTGCCATTTTTGCTCTTTCTGCTGGTGTAGCATCTACTACATCATCGTAAAAACCTGGTATGGTGATGTGGTTGTTTTCATCGTGACAAGCAGCTATCATTTTTGCCAACATGGTAATAGGATTTGCCACTGCACCACCATACACACCACTGTGTAAATCACGGTTTGGCCCAGTCACTTCTACTTCTATATAGCTTAAGCCACGCACACCTACATCTATACTTGGTGTATCCATGCTTAGCATTGATGTGTCACTTATTAGCACCACATCTGCTTTTAGCAAGTCTTTTTTCTCTTTTACAAAAGTGGCTAGGTTAGGGCTACCTATTTCTTCTTCACCTTCTATTATAAACTTAACATTATTATTTAGTGTGCCTGTTTTTACCAATGTTTCTAAGGCTTTTACATGCATGTAAAACTGTCCTTTATCATCGCAACTACCACGGGCAAATATTTTACCATCAATAATTACAGGTTCAAATGGGCCGCTGTTCCAAAGTTCAAGAGGGTCAGCAGGTTGTACGTCGTAATGACCATAAACCAATACTGTTGGCTTGCTTGGGTCTACCATTTTTTCACCATACACAATGGGGTGGCCTGCTGTTGGGTAAATGGTTACAGTATCTGCACCTGCCTCTAGCAAGCTTTGTTTTACAGCTTCTGCACAAGTGAGCATATCTGCATTGTGTTCGCTTTTTGCACTTACACTAGGTATGCGTAACAAAGCCAATAATTCTTCTAAAAAGCGGTTTTTATGTTGCTGTTGATAGTCTTGCCAAACACTCATAGTTTGTGATTTATAGTTTGAAATTTATTATTTAACATCGGTAGTCGCAAGTAATCGTTTTTCGCTAGTTAATTAACGTTCCTTGCGATTAACGCCTTCACGACTTTCGTTTTCTTACGTTTCACTTCTTCCAATGCTTCCATGTTTCAAATTACTGCTAATATTTTCTAACGTAAAAGGTATTTTTTGGGTAAATGGATGTTGCCGCACTGTGCAATCCATTTTATCGCAAATGCTACAGCTAAAAGGCATACAACCATCTGTATGTACAAAAAGTTCAAATGCTTTACCAAATTTCTCTTCAATCATCGCACTTAGCTCGTCTATTTCTGCATGTGCCTCATGAATGTTCAAGTACCAAGGCACTGTTAAGTGACAGTCTACATGCAAGGTGCTACCGTATTTTATCACACGTAGGTTGTGCAAGTCTATCCAATTGGGTTTTCTATTGGCATTTAAAATGGTTACAAATTGTTTCAACAAGTCATCATCGGCTTCATCCATAATACCTGCAAGTGACTTGCGAATAATGCGATACCCATTGTATAAAATCAAGCCACTTACACCTAGTGCAATCACCGTATCTAGCCAAATCCATTTGGTGTACAAAATCACTACCAAGCCCACAATTATAGCAATGGTAGAATAGGTATCTAATTGCAAATGCTTACCACTACTTTCTAGTGCAATTGAGTGGTTGCGCCTGCCTATTTGCAGGCAAATATAACCTGCTACATAGTTGATTAAACCTGTAATACCTACTAATATCAAGCCTGTATCAAGCGATTCTATTGGTCTGCTATCAACCAAGTTTTGAATGGTTTGCCCAATAATTAAAATACCTGCACCAATAATTAATGTACCCTCAACAGCCGATGATACAAACTCTGCCTTGCCATGCCCATAAGGGTGGTCGCTGTCTTTAGGTTTTGCCGCTACGTACAAGCTGTACAAGCCTATAAAACCTGCCAACACATTTACAATACTTTCTAAGGCATCGGTAAGTATGGCTAGTGAATGGGTTAAGAAATAAGCGATGATTTTTGTTGCAAATAGCACCACACTAAGCACTGTAATACCAAGCTGCACCCGAAAATTTTGTTGTGATTGTGTTTGCAAAACAGAAGACATTTAGCGATGCAAAGTAGGGAAAGAAAGGCAAAGTTGCAGATTACAAGTTACTGGTGGCTAGGTGATAGTGTTACCAGATTTTGTACTGCTACGTAGCACAAAATCTGGTAACGCAAAAAAGTTCTAACAAAATCTTCATACTTAAAAATTAGTTGCATAAACAACTTTATTGTATTTTCACGTTCTAAAATTGGTTGCCATGCAAGAAGCATACATTATTGCAGGATTTAGAACTGCTGTTGGAAAAAGCAAAAAAGGTGGATTGCGATTTTTTCGCCCCGATGATCTAGCCGTAGAAGTGATTAAAGGCTTGATGGCTAGCGTACCTGAACTAGATTATAAATTGGTAGACGATGTGATTGTAGGCAATGCGGTGCCTGAGGCCGAACAAGGCTTGCAGTTTGGGCGCATTATTGCCGCAAAAGCCATGGGTATAGAAGTGCCCGGTATTACCATTAATAGATACTGCGCTAGTGGCCTTGAAAGTATTGCTATGGCTACCGCCAAAATAAGAACTGGCATGGCCGATTGTATTATTGCTGGTGGTACAGAAAGTATGAGCCTTGTGCCTACGGCTGGCTGGAAAACAGTACCATCTTACGCTATTGCAAAAGATGAACCCGATTATTATTTAAGTATGGGCTTAACTGCAGAGGCTGTGGCCAATGAATTTAAAGTTACTCGTGAGGATCAAGATGTGTTTGCAGCAAACTCTCATGCCAAAGCTAAAGTAGCCATAGACAATGGGTATTTTAAAGAAGGTATTTTACCAATTACGGTAGAGCAAACTTATGTAAACGAGAAAGGTAAACGTGCCGTAAAAAGCTACGTGGTAGATACGGATGAAGGCTTGCGTGCAGATACTACGGCAGAAGGATTAGCGAAACTAAAACCTGCATTTGCCATAGGTGGTAGCGTTACAGCTGGCAATAGTAGCCAAACGAGTGATGGTGCAGCTTTTGTAATAGTAATGGGCGAAAAAATGATGAACAAATTGGGCTTAAAACCGATAGGTAGATTGGTAAACTGTGCAAGTGCTGGTGTTCACCCACGCATAATGGGTATAGGCCCTGTGGCTGCTATACCCAAAGTGCTAAAACAAGCCAATATGAACTTGAGTGATATTGATTTAATAGAACTGAACGAGGCTTTTGCATCGCAAAGTATTGCTGTGATAAGAGAACTGAGTTTAAACCAAGACATTGTAAATATTAATGGTGGTGCTATTGCGTTGGGTCACCCATTAGGTTGCACTGGCGCTAAATTGACTGTGCAAATACTAAACGACATGAAACGCCTAAATAAGAAATACGGTTTGGTAACAGCTTGTGTAGGTGGTGGGCAAGGTATTGCAGGGATTATTGAGAATTTGTAACCTGAGTAACCACTGATGAATGATGAGGGGTTTGATGGGCTATGATTTTATTTATACAACAAGAGAGCCGATGCAATTGCATCGGCTCTCTTGTTTCTACCATAATATGGTTTAAAACTTACCCCTTAGGCACTGTGGTAGCTGCATTGCCACCACTACTTTCTCTTGCAGTTACTTTATTATTGTGCTGCGCTACTAAAGCGTTTAACTCATTTACCAATGGGGTGTATTTACCTGTAGTATCTATATTATTACGGCTATCTATTTGCACCATCAAGGCTTCGTAGGCTTTTATCACTTGTGGTTTTAATTCACTAGCACTTTCTTTAGGTTTTAAAGTGTACTTTTTATTACGCTCTAAAAACTTGGCGTTAAATGTTTGGTTAGCCGATTTTAATTCTGCTATCCAACTTGTAATGCCAAGCGTAGCAAAAGCTGCTATTAAAATAGGATCGGTTTCAAATTCAGTTACCATCTTGTCTAAAATAGTAGTTTCGGTAGTATCGCTTTGTACTTGAATATCTTTACCATATTTGGCTATGCAATCAAGTATGGCTTTAGCTGCCTGTCTTTTCGCTTCATTAAAATGCGATAGAAAACCAGTTGCCACCGTTTTAATACCCATAAAAGCCACATCACGCCTTACATCCTGAGCTTCTATTTCTTTACTTTCAGGGCTATCTTTTTGGTAGGCATAGGCGGCATCTATTTGTACATGTTTTGCTTGCAAGGCATCCATAAAGGTTTTTACTTCTGGTGCTACAATGGCATTGCCCGTAATAATGGCTAGGATGTTTTTAATAAAATTAATCAAGTCGCCAAGTAGGTAGCGAGAAGTGGTTGCTTTTGTAATCATAATTGGTTGTTTTTTGAGATACTAAAATACAAACCAATAGTATATCATCAAAAAAATATTTAAAGAATTTTTTGCTTCGCAAAAGCCCATTTACTAGTTTCTACCTATTTGCGCAGCGAAAAAAGCCCCCTCAACCGATTAATTATACTTCTTTTACTATACAGAAGCCCATTTATTGGTTAAAACCACTTTTGCGAAGTGAAAAAAGCACCCCTAACCGGTTAATTATACTTCTTTCACTATACAGAAGCCCATTTACTGGTTAAACCCACTTTTGCGAAGCGAAAAAAGCCCCCTCAACCGGTTAATTATACTTTTTTAACTATACAGAAGCCCAGTTACTAGTTAAAGGCTCTTTTGCGAAGCGAAAAAAGCCCCCTCAACCGATTAATTATGCTTTTTTTACTATACAGAAGCCCATTTATTGGTTAGATGCGTTTTTGCGAAGCAAAAAAAGTACCTGTAACCAATAAATGATACTTTTTTTACTATACACAAGCCTATTTACTGGTTAAACCCACTTTTGCGAAGCGAAAAAAGCCCCCTCAACCGATTAATTATGCTTTTTTAACTATACAGAAGCCCATTTATTGGTTAGATGCGTTTTTGCGAAGCAAAAAAAGTACCTGTAACCAATTAATGATACTTTTTTTACTATATACAAGCCTATTTACTGGTTAAACCCACTTTTGCGAAGCGAAAAAAGGGTAAAACACTAGTGCGAGCAATAATTGTAATTGACAAAAGCACAGTGCAAGGAGTATTACCGATTTGTAATGAAATTATTTTCTACTATCAATTACAAAATATCTATTATTTTTATGTCAATTTTAGTGCTCACTAAGGGCAAGAATGCAAAACCAAAACTTTACGATAACAATGAAACAACTGTACAAAGTGTTAATGGCTGGACTTATTTGTTTAGTATTTATATTATCGATACAATCATCACAAGCACAAGGCTGCTGGAAAGTACTAGCGAAAGGTTGTTCAGCTAACCATACTATTGCTATAGCACAGGATGGCAGTTTATGGGCTTGGGGACAAAATACTAATGGGCAAATAGGGGACGGCACTAACATACAAAGAAATACGCCTGTACAAATAGGTAGTGCCATTAATTGGAAATCAGTGGCGGTAGGACGCAGCTTTACCACAGCCACAAAAACAGATGGTACATTATGGGCTTGGGGGTATAACTTATATGGACAATTAGGTGATGGAACGAATACACAAAGAAATAGTCCTGTTCAAATAGGCTCAGCTACAAATTGGGAGTCAGTATCAGCTGGGCAATTCAACAATTTTGCAATCAAAAAAGATGGGACATTATGGGCTTGGGGCTCCAATAGTTCAGGCGAATTAGGCGATGGCACTAACACCCAGAAGAACAGCCCTGTGCAAATAGGATTATCTAACAATTGGCAGACGATAGTAGCGGGATTTAGTCATACCATAGCCACTAAAATAGATGGGACATTATGGGCTTGGGGAGATAACCAATATGGGCAATTAGGCGATGGCACTACTACAAATAAAAATATCCCCATACAAATAGGTACTTCCACTAACTGGCTCAAAGTAGCTGCAGGAAGTTATCAAGGGATTGCTATTAAAGCTGATGGTAGCCTCTGGACTTGGGGGAAAAATGATTTTGGACAGTTAGGCGATGCAACAAATACTGACAGAACTAGCCCTGTACAAATAGGTAGCGCCACCAATTGGTTTTCTATATCTGTTGGATTAGCACATACTATAGCTACCAAAACAGATGGGACATTGTGGGCTTGGGGATGGAATATATATGGACAATTAGGAGATGCCACGACCACTAATAGAAACAGTCCTGTACAAATAGGTTCTGCTAGTAACTGGCTAATTTTAGCATCTGGAGGTTTTCACAATATTGCTACAAAAAACGATGGCACTTTATGGGCTTGGGGATATAATTTATACGGACAATTAAGTGATGCTAGTACTACTAATAAAAATATACCAACGGCTATCACTTGCCCTTCTAGTAATGGTTCACCAGCACAAGGCTGCTGGAAACTAGTAGCAAAAGGAAGTTCTGCATATCACTCTGTAGCCATTAAGACAGATGGTACATTATGGGCTTGGGGTATTAACAGTGATGGACAACTAGGAGACGGAACTTTTATTAATAAAACAAACCCTGTGCAAATAGGTATTGACACTAACTGGTCAACAGTAGCAGTTGGTGGACAATATACTATTGCAATCAAAACCGATGGCACATTGTGGGCATGGGGTAATAATCAATATGGCCAATTGGGCGATGGCACGATTTACAATATAAAAAATACACCAATACAAATAGGCAGTTCAACTAACTGGCTTCAAGTGTCAGCAGGATATAGACATACAATAGCTATCAAAAAGGATAGCACTTTGTGGGCTTGGGGGCTTAATGATAATGGGCAATTAGGCGATGGTGCTATCATTAAAAGAATAAGTCCCTGGCAAATAGGTACTGACAAAAACTGGTCTACAATCAGTGCAGGCTTTGGACATACCATTGCTACCAAATTAGATGGCACATTATGGGCATGGGGATATAATTTATACGGCGAATTAGGTGATGGCACTTATACTCAACGAAACACACCTGTGCAGATAGGTGCTGCAACTAACTGGCAAAGAATTGAAGCAGGATATTATTATACCATTGCGATTAAATCTAATGGTAGTATATGGTCTTGGGGATATAATGGTACTGGACAATTAGGCGATGGCACAACTCTAATATTTAGAAACACGCCTATGCAAATAGGCACTGATATCAACTGGGTTACTTTAGCAACAGGTAGTTCTCATATAATTGCTACTAAAACTGATGGTAGCTTATGGTCTTGGGGATATAATAATACAGGACAATTAGGTGATGGCACTTATACTCAACGAAATATTCCTGTGCAGATATATAATACTGCCATTGGACAAATGATATCAGCAGGAAATGCTCATTGCCTTATCATTAAAAATGATGGCAGTTTATGGGTTTGGGGAAATAACGTATTTGGGCAATTAGGGAATGGCACTAATGATAATAAAAATATCCCCAACTCGGTCTTGTGTCCTTCAAATACTACTTTACCTGTAACTTATACGAGCTTTACTGCAACCAAACAAGGCATTACTGCTCTGCTTAACTGGCAAACCACAAATGAAGTGAACAATGCCTATTTTACTGTACAGCATAGTATTAATGGTACATCTTGGGTAAATATTGGTACTGTAAATGCAAGTAATGGTAGTTATAGCTTTGTACATACTACACCTGCTAGTGGCAGTAACTATTACCGCTTACAACAAGTAGATAAAGATGGTAAAAGCAGTGTAAGTGAAGTGCGTAGCGTTAATTTTTCTAGTGCTAATGGTAAACTATCTATTTATCCTAACCCTACCATTGGTAGCAATATGGTTATAGATATAGCGAAAGACATAATCAAACCTATTAGTTACGGTATGTACAATGCGTTAGGTGTTCTAGTGCAGCAAGGTACTATTAGCCAAAGGCAACAAACAATTACTATTGGTACGATTTCTAATGGTTTATATCTACTAAGACTATCAGATGGACAAACTGCTAGCTTTATAAAACAATAGGCTAATTTCACACAAAGCAACAAAGGAGGCAAAGGGCACAACGTAATTTTATTGTTAGGGATTTGAAAGGGGTTGCCAAGAATGAAGCCTAAATGCAACAATCAGATTGCTTCGTACCTCGCAAAGACGGTGTCAATTCTAGTAGCGTTGCCAACTTTTACAATAACAAAAGAGCCGATGCAATTGCATCGGCTCTTTTGTTATTATCTTTCAATCATTCACATCATTTCAATCAGTGGTCAATCAGCGGTTAATACCCAAGAATCCACGCAAAAATCAACGGCGCTACAATAGTCGCATCACTTTCTACAATAAACTTAGGTGTATGAATGTCTAGTTTGCCCCAAGTAATTTTCTCGTTTGGCACCGCACCAGAGTAACTACCGTAAGAGGTGGTAGAATCAGAAATTTGGCAGAAATAACTCCAGAAAGGTACATCGTGCCACTCTAAATCTTGGTACATCATAGGCACTACGCAAATAGGAAAATCGCCAGCAATACCACCACCAATTTGGAAGAAACCAACACCTTTACCTGCGCTGTTAGCTCTGTACCACTCAGTTAGCCATACCATGTATTCAATACCGCTTTTAACTAAGTCAGCTTTAAGCTCACCTTTAATGACATAGCTTGCAAAGATGTTACCAGTGGTACTGTCTTCCCAACCTGGACAAACAATTGGGATATTTCTTTCAGCAGCAGCAACAATCCAGCTATCTTTTTTATCTATTTCATAGTACTGTTCTAGCTCGCCACTTAATACAGTTTTGTATAAAAACTCATGTGGAAAATAACGTTCACCAGCAGCAGCAGCATCTTTCCATTGTTTTACCAAATGCTTTTGTAAGCGACGAAACGCTTCTTCTTCTGGTATGCAAGTATCGGTTACACGGTTGTAGTGGTTTTCTAACAAATCCCACTCATCTTGTGGCGTTAAATCACGGTAGTTAGGTACACGTTTGTAGTGACTATGTGCTACCAAGTTCATCACATCCTCTTCTAAATTAGCACCTGTGCAGCTAATAATATCTACTTTACCTTGGCGAATCATTTCGGCAAAAGAAATACCCAATTCTGCCGTACTCATAGCACCAGCAAGGGTTACCATCATTTTTCCACCTTCTAGCAAATGCGTTTCGTAGCCTTTTGCAGCATCTATTAAAGCAGCCGCATTAAAGTGACGGTAGTGATGTTCTATAAATTGAGAAACAGGTCCTTTACTCATATTGTTTGTTTTATTAAGGCGGCAAAAGTAGTTTTTTAGCGGCTTATTGTAGGTATTTTGTGTTATGTTTTTATTGTTACCAATGCTTGTAGCCTAGCCGTTTGATAAAATCTACAAGAATTACTGATAAAGTAAACAGAACGCAATAAAACAAAGCGTTTCGCTAGCATCTTTGTAGTGCATCGTAATTTATGTTACACACCAAGCAGTCATATTACCAAAGTCACCAAAAATTACCATTTATTGGTATTGATGGTCAGGCCAAACTTAACGCAGCCAAAGTATTGGTGATAGGTGCAGGTGGCTTGGGCTGCCCTTGCTTGCAATATTTGGCTGGTGCAGGCATTGGCACTATTGGTCTTGCAGATTTTGATACGATTTCATTATCTAACCTACACAGGCAATTGTTATTTACAGTAGATGATATTGGGCAATTAAAAACAGAAGTGGCTGCAAAGCGATTGGCGCAGCATAATCCCAATATTCAACTTAATACACATCCATTATTAGTAGATAAAGACAATGTGTTGGCGCTATTGAATGACTACGATGTAATAGTAGATACAACAGATAATTTCGAGGTACGCTATTTAATTAATGATGCTTGTGTGGTTTTGCAAAAGCCTTTGGTATATGGCGCTATTCATCAAATAGAAGGCCATGTAACGGTTTTTAACTACCGAGGTTCTGCAACGCTGCGTTGCTTATTTCCTGAAAATACGAATACCAATGCAATACCAAGCTGTGCAGATATTGGTGCGTTTAATATTACCACAGGTATAATTGGTGTGATGATGGCTAATGAAGTAGTGAAAGTATTGTTGGGCAATGAAAATGTATTAGCTAACCAATTGTACTGTATAGATGTTGTAACCACAAAGTCACGCACCATTAAATACAAGCTTGTAGCAGAGAGCTTGGTAAAAAGTAAGCAACGATTTACTGCGAAATCAATAAACATAACTGTTACAGCTGAAGAGTTGTACCAACTTATTACAAGTAATAAAGTCATACAACTTGTAGATATTAGAGAAAGTTATGAGCGAGATGAAATAATTGAAACCAGCATACATATACCAATTAGTGATTTAAGCGAACAATTAACGCTTTTGCCCAAACAACAAACAATCGTTTTATATTGTGCCACAGGCAATAGAAGCTTGCAAGCAGCTACCTTATTTCGCAAACAAGGCTTTGAAAATTTGTATAGTTTGCAAGGTGGTATTGGTTATTTTACACAACAATATGCTGAACTAATAAAAAGGTAACAGCACATTTAATAGAACAGAATGGTAGACATTTCACATAAAAAAATAAGCCTAAGAACAGCCAAAGCGGTTGGCATCATCTTTTGCACAGAAGCTAGCATTTTGCAAATACAAAACAACAATTTGCCCAAAGGCGAATTGTTTAGTGTAGCAAGGGCTGCGGGCTTTTTAGGTGCTAAAGCCACACCACAATTATTACCACATTGTCACCCTGTTACTATAGATGGTTTGAACATAGGATTTGAATATTTAGATGCTACAAAACATAGTGAATTATTTGGCGAAGTCATTGTTTCAAGAACAGGCATTGTAATAATAGGCGAGGCAAAATCTATAGGTAGAACAGGCATAGAAATGGAATTACTAACAGCAGTATCGGTAGCTGCGTTAGAAATTTACGATATGCTAAAACCAATAGACAAGCAGCTAGAAATAGGCCACATAAAACTACTAGAAAAAACAGGCGGCAAAAGTGATAGGGCAAAATTTTTACAGCGTTCAAATACCTGTGCAGTGCTTGTTTGCTCTGATTCTACAGCTAATAATGAACGCATAGATACAAGTGGTACGCTAATACAAGAGATGCTAGAAAAAGCCAACGCTACTGTGGTTGATTATAAAATAGTAGCTGATGATATTGCAGCCATTCAGCAGCAAATTTTAGAATGGGTAAAAGCAGATATTCATTTCATATTTACCACAGGTGGCACAGGCTTAAGCGCAAGAGACAATACGGTAGAAGCAGTAAAAGCAATGATAGATATAGAAGCGATTGGTATTGCAGAAGTGATGCGACAATATGGACAAATTCGTACACCATTAGCTATGATGAGTCGTGGTGTGGCAGGTGCTATAGCACAAACCATGGTAGTGACACTACCAGGTAGTGCTAAGGGCGCAAAAGAATCACTTGAAGCTATTTTACCAGCTATTTTTCATGCGAGAGAAATGCTTGAAAACAAAGGTCATTAACCATTTCATTGCTCATGATTCATTACGAAAAAGCACAACAAATAATACTAGCACAAGCTAAACCTTTTGCCACTGAAAGCATTGCACTAAGTAATGCGTTAGGTAGAACATTGGCAGAAACTATTGTTGCTGACAGAGATTATCCACCATTTAACAGAGCCACAATGGATGGCTTTGCTTTCAATTACGCAGACTTTGAAAAAGGGATAAAACAATACCAGATTATTGATACCATTTTTGCTGGAAGCACTACCAATAAGGCATTACAGCAAGGTGAATGTTATAAAATAATGACAGGTGCAGCAGTACCACAAAGTGCCAACGTGGTAATACGAAAAGAAGATACGAGTGTCGTTAACAATCTTGTAACCCTAGATATAGAGAGCTGTAAACTGTTTCAAAATATTGCTAAGCAAGGTGAAGATATTACAGCCGAAACAAGTATTATTACAAGCAATAAAATTTGTACACCAGCAGTCATCAGTGTGCTAGCTGCTTTAGGTAAAAGTACCGTAACTGTTAAGCGTTTACCAAGTGTAAGCATATTTACTACTGGCAATGAAATTGTACCTGTAGAAACGAATCCTATTGATACGGTACAAATACGTAATAGTAATCAGTATTTACTAAAAGCATTACTACAACAATGGCAAATACAACCAAGTATTTGCAAGCATTTACAAGATGATAGAGCCGCATTAACAACAGCATTTAAAGAAGCGTTACCAGGCGATATCATTATTATTAACGGTGGTGTTTCTGCTGGTGATGCAGATTATGTACCTGAAGTACTGACTAGTTTAGGTGTACAATCATTGTTTCATAAAATAGCTATAAGACCAGGCAAACCGCTTTGGTGTGGCAAGCTACCAAATGGTGGTTTAGTATTTGCATTACCAGGTAATCCATTTTCATGCATGGTTACGTTTCAGCTATTTATTAAGCCTTATTTATTGGCTTGTTTTGGCTTGTCACAACAAGCATTTTTACAACTACCTTTAGCTACAAACAAGATAAAAAACGTGGGCCTAGATGAATTTTTTCCAGCACAAATACAAGCTGTACCAATGAGCATAACACCTTTACAATTTAAAACATCAGGCGATGTAAAGGCCACGCTCTTTGCTGATGGCATTGCCTTACATCCATCAACAGCACAAGCTTTAGAAGCAAATACTATTGTGAACTATTTACCTTTTAACTACTAGCATTCAACAATGAACACAGCAATTATTCTAATACCGCTACTACTATTAATAGTTGGCTTTTTATACGCCTCGGTAGGGCATGGTGGCGCTAGTGGTTATATAGCTGTATTGAGTTTATTTAGCATTGCAGCAAATACTTACAAGCCAGTAGTTTTAATCATCAATATTATAGTTGCAGGTATTGGTTTTATTAGCTTTTACAAAGCAGGCTACTTTAAATGGAAATCATGTTGGCCATTTTTAATTACCTCTTTACCTTTTGCTTATTTGGGTTCAAAACTAGTTTTACAAGATCATTTACATAATCTATTACTTGGCTTAGCGTTTATATTTCCAATACTACGTTTATCGGGTATTTTACCAAGCAAAAGCAAAGAAAAGATTCAAAGTATTCCTTTACTAGCAGCATTATTTATTGGTGCTATTTTAGGATTTGCCGCCGGCATGTTAAACATTGGTGGTGGTATTTTTTTAAGTCCTGTGTTAATATTGTTTAGTTGGGCCACTGCAAAAGAATCTGCTGCTGTATCCAGCTTATTTATTGTACTAAACTCAATAATGGGGCTACTTGCAGCAGGCTTACCTAACCTTGCCGTTTTCAATACAACCATGTATTTGTGGATATTTGTAGCCGTTATTGGTGGTGCTACAGGTGCTTATTTTGGTAGTAATAAATTTCAGCAAAATACAGTACGTTACATGCTGGCAGCAGTATTAACTATTGCTAGTGTTAAATTGATTTTCTTTGCATGATGAATAGTGTGGTAGATGCATATGGTAGAAGTTTTAAAACACTTAGAGTAAGCTTACTCAATAAGTGTAACTTTAACTGTACCTATTGTACAGAAGGTGAAGGCCAAGTAAAAGAAGCTACCGCTGGTCTTTCAGTAGAAGATTTGTTACAACGCATTGCGCATTTACACCAACACTTGCAACTAGAAACAGTAAGGCTTACAGGTGGTGAGCCAACATTGTATCATCAACTGGTAGAAGTAATAGCAGGTATAAAAGCTATTGGCATTAAAAACATCAGCATTACTACCAATGGTTTTTTACTTGAAAAATTGGCTGCGCCAATGAAAGCTGCTGGCTTACAAAATATCAACATATCGCTTGATGCGATGGATGAAGCGGTATTCTTTACCATAAATAAACGCAACAATGTTCAACGCATAATAGATGGCATTTTAGCTGCGCAAAAAGTAGGTTTACAAGTAAAGCTAAATGCGGTAATTATGAAAGGCATTAACGAATCGCAAATACTACCGTTAGTTGATTTTGCTTTTGCTAATAACATTACTATTCGCTTTTTAGAAGTAATGGCTATGGGGCATTTGCACCATCAACCACAGCAATATTTTTACTCACAAGAAGATTTGCTTCAAACAATTGCTAGCAAGTATCGCTTTACAAAAATTGATAGAAAAAGTGGTGCTACAGCTAATTATTGGCAAACATCTGAAGGCCATACTTTTGGTATTATTGCTAATGAATCTGCACCATTTTGTAGCGACTGTAATAGATTAAGGCTAGATAATAATGGACATATTTTTGGTTGTTTAAGTAGCAATCAGCCAATTAAAATTAACGATTGGAATAACCATCAAGAAGTAACTGAAAAATTACAAGAAGCCTTGTTACAAAAGCAGTCTGTAAAGTTTACAGGTAGTAGCTTGAGTATGTTACAAATTGGTGGTTAATAAAAAACAATACCATGAAGATTGAAGTTTTTGCAGCATTGAAAGATTATTTTGATAGTGAGTTTGAAATCACGAGCAATGCAAGTTCTATTGATGCTTTAAAGGGGTTATTGGTTAACTTGCAACCGTCAGCAATTGACATATTAGATACTTGTCGATTTGCAGTGAACGACGAGTTTATTGATAACGATTTTCAACTACAAGAAAGTGATACCATCAGCATTATACCACCAAGCAGCGGTGGCTAATTATATTTCAGTAGAACCATTAGATGTGATGGGTTTATTTGCGCAAGCACATCATGAAAGCGCTGGCGCCATTGTATTGTTTAGTGGCGAAGTAAGAAATAGTCACAATGATAAGGAGGTTCCATTTCTAGAGTACGAAGCCAAAACCTCGATGGCTAACAAGATGATTGAAGCCATACTGCTTGAAGCCACAGAACGCTATGGCTTATTGGTAGCAAAAGCGGTTCATAGAATAGGCAAAGTAGCAGTGAGCGAACCAGCAGTGGTAGTAATTACAGCAGCTGGCCACAGAAAAGAATCTTATGAGGCCAATCAATTTATTATTGATAAAATAAAACACGAAGTACCTATTTGGAAATGCGAAATATTTGCTGATGGTACAAAGCTTTGGGGCGGCAATTGTAATTGTCATTAAACGGTGTGCATCAACCACTTAATTGCAATAATTAAGCAAGTATTAAAAAAACTTGTTTCTGTTATAAATTCTTTCAATAAAAATAAATGAGGTATAGCGCTAGTTTTAGGTATAAAATTAAACCTAAACCATGCTTAGCTGGAGAAACTTCTGGATTAGCAATCCCAAATCTTTTGGTATTGTTATGCAAAAAAGCACAGAATATTTTGTAGAAAAATGCTTGCTTAATAACATCATTAAAAAAGGTTCATCTATTCTTGATTATGGCTGTGGGCCTGGCTATCTTGCCAATATTGTTGCAGATTACCCAAGTAAATACTTAGGCTTAGATATTTCTTCAACATATATCAATGTTTGTAAAGAAAATTTTAGCAAACACGAACAATTTCAATTTCAGCTGTTAAATACAACTGAAGATAATACAGCTTCATCCATCAAGCAACTATCCAATCATTTTTTTGATACAGTCATCATTTTGAGTGTGATTCAGTATTTAGGTAGTAAAGAAAAAGTGGCAAACCTCATTGAGTCAATTTTGCCAAGTTTAAAACCTACTGGCGAAATTATTTTGGCAGATGTTATTGACTCTGACAAACATTTTTTGAAGGACTTATTTTTCGTTGGTATTTACAGCGTCCAGAAGGGATACTTTTTTCAATTTTTAGAATTTGCTGCCCGATTAAGATTTTCTAGTTATAACAAACTAAGACTTAACCATAAATTACTAATGCTTAGTCAAAAAGAGATTGGCGACATTTGCAAGCAACTAAACCTTCAATACACCGTTTTAGAAGCGAGTACTTTACAACAAAGCCGAAAAACTTATCTTATACGTTTCTAACTTTAAATATTTAGCGCCTTATGAATTTGTCTTCTGTCATATCGTTTTTCAATAAGCCTTTATTCAGTTCAAAAAAAACGCTCTATATCGTGTATGCTATTGCTTGCATTTTGATAAGTTGTAAGGTAGCTTTTTTAGAAAAATGCGATAACTATGATTGTTTTGCAGCCTCGCATTTTCATTTACTCAATAACCAAAATTTATATATAAGCTATCCACTTGAATATCATACAGAATATAACTATAGCCCTTTGTTTGCTTTACTAATGGGTGCATTTGCGTATTTACCCAATTGGCTTGGCATTATCTTTTGGAATATTGTAAATACCATACCGTTTGTTATAGCAATTAACTTGTTGCCAATTGCTGACAACAAAAAAATATTCGTTTACTGGTTTTGCTTGATAGAATATATCACAGCAGCTGAAAATGTACAAACAAACGCAGCAGTTGCAGCTTTCATAGTACTCGTATTTATTTATCAAAATAAAAAATCAACAACATTTGCTAGCCTATTTTATGTGTTTGGTATTTTTTTTAAAATATATGTGCTTACTGCGGGTGTATTCTGGCTGATATTTAATAAACGATTAAGTTTTGTGGCAAAAGTAATTGGCTGGGCCATTTTATTTTTTTGCTTGCCTTTATGTGTGGTTTCGTTTAAACAAATACTGTTTTTATATGAAAGTTGGATCCACAGATTACAGGCACAATCTAACAGAGTAGCTTTGGGTGTACTAGGGTTAGCACATGTTTTACAAATCAATATTGATAAAATTTGGATAATGCTTACAGGTACTTTAATTACCCTTTTTGCACTCCTAAAAAAACAACTGTATAGCAGCCTGCAACTACAACTTTTGTACTTAGCAGCTATTTTAATGTTTACCGTATTATTTAATCCTGGTGTAGAATCACCCACTTATATCATTTGTGTGGTAGGTGTGGCTATATGGTACATTAATAAACCAAGAACAACTTGGGAAAAATGGATAGCAATATTGGTATTTATCTTTACATGCTTATCGCCTACCGAGCTTTTTCCTCGATTTATAAAACAACAGTTTTTTGTACCATATCACATAAAAGCAGTGCCTTGTTTTATTACTTGGCTAGTGTGTATGTATGAGATTTTTACTTTTACTAAAAAAGAACAAACTCGTAATCTATCGGCTTGAGCATTTCTAATTTCTATTCTTAGCATTTTCTTGTTCTATGCTTTACCTGTAATTGATTATTTTGCAAGCATTCGCAAATATTGACCCTTTTAAACCTTTGCTTGCAATTTTATGCCAAAGAAAATATCGATAGTAATTCCTGTTTGCAACGAAAAAGGCAATATACCTACCATGGTAAAATCATTACAAGAAGTAATGTTATCCTTGCCATATACTTATAACATCACTTATATAGATGATGGTAGCGACGATGATACACTAGACCGGATTAAGATTTTTGCAAAACAATTTGACAATATTTTTTTTATATCATTCTCTAGAAATTTTGGTCACCAAAATGCACTAAAAGCAGGCTTTGATTTTAGCGATGGTGATGCTGTAATTACGATGGATGGTGATTTACAACATCCACCAGAATTAATTCCTGTATTGATAGAGCAGTGGGAACAAGGAAATGATATTGTGTACACTATTCGCAACGATCATCAAGAAATGCCATTGATGAAACGTAAAACATCAACACTATTTTATAATATTCTTAATCGTTTGTCTGATATAGAACTTGAAAGTGGTACAGCTGATTTTAGGTTAATGGATAAACGTGTGGTAGAAATTTTTAGAAATTTTAAAGAAGCCGATTTGTTTTGGCGCGGTCTTGTAAAATGGCTTGGCTTTAAGCAAATAGGTATTGAATACGAGCCTGCTGAACGTAAAGAAGGAAAAAGCAAATACACCTACAAAAAGATGATGCAACTTGCCATTAGAGGTATTACATCATTTAGCCTGAAACCATTGGCCATCGCTACTTATCTTGGTTTTACGTTCTCGTTATTAGCATTGCTATACATACCTTATGTTATTTTTAGTTTAGTATATGGTCATCCTGTAACCGGCTGGGCCTCAATGATTGCTACTATTGCTTTTTTTGGGGGTTTACAATTAATGATCCTTGGTATTATTGGTATGTATTTGGGTAAATTATTTATGCAAAGCAAAGAACGCCCTCACTACATTATTAAAGAAAGCAACCTGTAAATGAGCCGTTCTATTCTACTAAGTTTTGATGTTGAAGAGTTTGATATGCCATTAGAATATCAACAAGAAATTACGCTAGCTGAACAACTCAAAATTGGCAAGCTTGGGCTTGAAGCAATCATGCCAATTTTAAATGATAAAAGCATTGCAACAACTCTATTTACCACTGCTACTTACGCTATCAATTTTCCTCAAGACATCAAAGCTTTAGCGCAGCAGCATGAAATAGCATCACACACTTACTACCATTCTAATTTTGAAGATGCACATTTATTGTCTTCAAGATTAGCACTTGAAGCCATTACACAAACACCTGTTACAGGCTTGCGTATGCCACGTATGCGAAAGGTTGAAATGAGCGAGGTATTGAAAGCTGGCTATGTCTACGATTCGTCAATTAATCCTACTTTTTTACCAGGTCGATATAATAATTTACACCTACCAAGAACGGTGTATCAAGATGAAGACATGACAAGAATACCTGCATCGGTAACGCCAAATTTTAGAGTGCCGCTATTTTGGTTGGCATTTAAAAACATGCCTTACTTTTTGTTTAAAAGCTTAGTATCACAAACGCTTAAAAAAGATGGTTATGTGTGCTTGTATTGTCATCCTTGGGAATTTTCTGATTCGATAGCAAATACAGCATTACCAAACTATACCAAACGTTGGTGTGGTAAAGTTTTAACTGATAGATTGCAGCGCCTTGTTACTGACCTTAAAAAAGAAGGCGACTTTATCTCTATTCAACAGTTTTTAAATACTAACAACTAAGTGCTACATTAGCTATAAATACTCTTGTAGCATGTACATTAATATATCAGAAACGCCTGTAGCACAGTACCAACAATGGTTACAATTTGCCATTGCACCAAGACCTATTTGCTTTGCCAGCACCATAGATGCTAGTGGTAATGTGAACTTGAGCCCATTCAGCTTCTTCAATTTGGTATCGTACAAACCAGCAATTGTTGTGTTTTCTGTAGTAAGAAAAATGCGTGACGGCAGCACTAAGCACACCTTGCAAAATATACTTGAAGTGCCAGAAGTAGTCATCAATATTTGCGATTATGATATGGTGCAACAAATGAGTTTAAGTAGTTGCGAATTTGCAAAAGGCACTGATGAATTTATAAAAGCTGATTTTACAAAAACAGCAGCTACACTTGTAAAACCACCAATGGTACAAGAAGCAAAAGTACAGCTAGAATGTAAAGTACTTGAGGTAAAAAGCCTGGGTGACAATGGTGGTGCAGGGCAATTGGTAATTGCAGAAGTGCTAAACATGCACGTAGATGATAGCATTTTAAACGATGCGGCTAATATGATTGACCCAAAGAAACTAGCACTCGTAGCAAGGCTCGGTGGTGACTGGTATTGCAAAGTAGATGCTACCAACTTATTTGAAATTGATAAGCCAACTACACAAATAGCCATTGGTATAGATGCGCTGCCGAGTAGTATTCGTAGTAGCAGTATCTTAACTGGTAACAATTTAGGCCAACTAGCCAATGTAGTAGAAATACCTTTTGTAGATGCAACTTTTACAGATGATAAGTTGAAAAATATTTTTCAATACTATGCTTTAAACCCTACCGATATGGAACAAGAACTGCACAGCTATGCCAAAGAATTATTGGCACAAAACAAAGTGCAAGCAGCTTGGCAGGTGCTGTTGGCTGGTGAAAACATGTAGAACACCTTCAATCATTCGTGTAATTCGTCCAATCCTTTAAAATTCGTGTAATCAATTACCCCATTACCAAAAAGTCTTCCTCACTCAATAACGATTCTTGCAATGGTTTAGCAGGTTGTAAACTTCTTGCCGTTTCTATTACTTGTTGTACTATCTCATAAGTTGAGTTGGTTAATTGTAACTGCGTTTGCGGTGCTTGTTGTAACCAATCTGCTACTTGCAGGTGAAAGTTTGGTGTCAGTTTATCTACTATTGGTACATTAAAATCTTTCAATGCGGCTGCATTACAAAGCTGTTCATATTGCCCACGAATAGGCAAGCACATCACACGTTTACCCATATATAATGCTTCTGCTGGTGTTTCAAAACCCGCACCTGTAATTACACCATGTGCAGTCATTATGCTATGGTTAAAAGCACTGTTACTAATGGACTTAAACGTAACATTAGCAATAGTTTCAGCCTGCTGTTTGGTTTTAGAAAACACTTCAAAGCGAACATCTTTGCAAGCTTGTAGGCTTTTCAAAACCACATCATCGCTGTAGTGAGATAAGTACACCGTTACGTGACCATTATCTACCACATCAGCGTTTAAGATATCATCCTTTATAATTGGGCTATAAATAAAATCGTCGTATTGTTTAAAGTGCAAGCCTATATAGCTATCAGCAGTGGCGTACTGTTGCAACACTAGTTCACCCATCCAATCTTTTTTGGCTGGTCTTGGTGTGTGTTTACTTTTAAAACTTGCTTGGTGGCCAAAGTTTACAGACGCAATACCTTTCAATTTGCAGGCCAAAGAAGTAATACTGTCAAAATCATTAATCACAACATCGTATTGCTCTATTGGCAAGGCTTTTGCTTCTTTGTAGATGTTTGTAATTGACAATTCTTGCCACATTTTCCAATAGTCTAAACCACCTCTATTACCATAAAACAAGCTGATGCCTTTACTACGATATTTAATAGGCAAAGCAGGATTTAAGTTGCTATTACTACCACTTAAAAACACATCTACAGTACCGTATTGTTGTAGGTAAGGCAGTAATTCCATTGCTCTTGCAATGTGCCCGTTACCAGTTGCCTGAACGGCATAGAATATGCGTAGCCCCTTACTCATAGCGATAAGTTTATAGCGTTACCAATATCTATTTTCGAGGCAAACAATAGTACTTCTTCAGGTATCACATTTAGCTTTGGTAATCGCTTTTCCATTGTTACTACAGGTGCAGCAGTATTGCTAAATGCTTTTTCATCGTAGTGGTAAATGGTCCAGTCATTACCGTGATACTCTAAAGCGGTGAGGTTTTCAACCCAATCACCACTGTTAAGATACGTAACTTTTCCTTTCTCTGTAACAATTTCTCTTTTTTGTGGCTGATGAATATGCCCACAAATTACATAATCGTATTTTTTCTCTATCGCAAGCTCAGCAGCGGTTTGCTCAAAATCACCAATCCAGCTCACGGCTTTCTTAACACCATTTTTTACCTTTTTACTAAAGCTCATTTTCTCTTTCCCAACAGCCTTTAGTATTGCGTTAATAAATCTGTTCAGCACTATCAATAAGTCGTAGCCATGACCACCCAATTTTGCCAATACTTTCGCCCACCCTTTTGTAGTTGCATCAAACACATCACCATGAAATACCCAAGTCATTTTCCCGTTTATTTCCATCACCAACTTATCCGTTAGTTCAAAGTTGCCCATATGTATACCACTGTATCTTCGCATTATTTCGTCATGATTACCAGTAATGTAAATCACCCTCGTGCCTTTACTTAGCAGGTTCATAATTTCTTTTATCACCTGCATGTGAGCCACAGGAAAATAGCGTTTATTAAACTGCCACACATCTACTATATCGCCGTTTAATATCAAAACCTCAGGTGAAATGCTTTTTAAGTAGTTCACAATTTCAGTAGCGTGACAGCCATACGTGCCTAAGTGCAGGTCGCTCATTATCACTACTTCTACGTTACGTCTATTCATTGTATTTATTGGGTTTATCAAAACTCATTACACACTATTACCTAAATATGAATTATTAATGAACAAATTGTTATCTACTGCATTAAGTATGATATTTTTTTGTTAACTAGCTGTAGATTATCTATTGAGCATCGTTGCACACTGCATCGGTTATAATTTTATTGGGCTTTTAGCGAAGCGAGGCTATCCCTGCAATGACTTACTTACAAATTATTATATCCAACGTTTAAAATAACAATTAATATAAATATTTTAAGCGATACGTTTTCGTCAGCTGATTTTTTATCAAAAGTTAGTGACCCTTTAATCGTATTTGATTCAAATGAAGCAACCGACTTAAAGTGTGATGATCAGCCATATTTGTATGAATTTGGTTCTGCAAGTATGGTAAATTTTTCTAGGATACAATCTTTCTTCCCCACATTCGTCTACCTTACAAACGAAAATTATTGTTATGCAAAAAGTGGCTTTGGTTACAGGCGCTTCATCTGGTATAGGTAAAGAAACAGCCAAACTATTATTACAAGCTGGCTATACGGTGTATGGTGCTGCAAGAAGGGTAGATAAAATGCAAGATTTACAAGCCATTGGTGTAAAACTCTTGGCCATGGATGTAACAGATGATGCCTCTATGGTAAGTGGTGTAAACACCTTGTTGGCTGCTGAAAATAGAATAGATGTCTTGGTAAATAATGCTGGCTACGGCTTGTTTGGGTCGCTAGAAGATGTGCCTTTAAGCGAAGCAAGGTATCAGTTTGAGGTAAACATATTTGGCCTTGCAAGGCTTGCACAATTGCTACTACCTACTATGCGCTTGCAACGTAGCGGTACTATTGTAAATATCTCTTCTATAGGCGGTAAGCTAGGTGAGCCACATGGTGCTTGGTATCATGCTACTAAACACGCAGTTGAGGGTTTAAGCGATAGCCTAAGAATGGAACTAAAGCAGTTTAACATTAACGTAGTGATTATAGAACCTGGCGCCATTATTACCGAATGGGATGGCATTGCGAGTGAGAATTTGCTAAAAGTTTCTGGTAATACCGCTTATGGTGCTTTGGCAAAGAAACATGTTGGCATGTTTGCAAAAACTTACAAGTTTGGTTCGCAACCAATTGTGGTGGCTAAAACAATTGTAAAAGCTGCTACTTCTAACAATCCTAAAACACGCTATGCAACAGGTGGTGGTGCTAAATTTATTTTGTTCTTTAGGTATCTTTTGCCCGATAAATGGTTTGATGCCATTATGCTGGCCAATATGCGGTAATTGCTTAAAAAGTACTAGTGAAAAACATCCCAAGCAAAGCGAATGAGCGTACCTATCACCACCAATAAAAAGAAAATGCGGATAAATTGATTGCCTTTGCTGATGGCAAATTTGGCACCAATAATACCGCCTACTGCATTGCTAGCAGCCATTGGTAACGCAATAGCCCAAATGATTTTACCCTTTAATAAAAACAATATAATAGAACCTGCATTGGTGGCAAGGTTTACCATTTTAGCATTGGTACTTGCTAGTAAAAAATCGTAACCCATAATACTTACAAAAGCTAGTACTAAAAAGCTGCCTGCGCCAGGGCCAATAAAGCCATCATAAAAGCCTATTACTAAGCTGATAGCTAGCCCATACCATATTTGTTGTTTGGCAGAATGTTGTTTTACTATTTGGTTACCAAAATTCTTTTTACTGTAAGTATAAATGGCTACAAATACGAGCACCACTAGTAGTAGCGGTTTCATAAAACTATTGCTTACTACGGTTAACAATTGCGAGCCACCAAATGATGCTGCCATTGCTACAATCATCATAATACCAAGTAATTGCCAGTTAACTTTTTGTCGCTTTAAGTATTGCCTAGCGGCAAATGCAGTACCGCTGAAAGATGGAATTTTTAATGAACCTATAACTGTAGCCACAGGAAATTGTGGTAGCATTAAAATGGCAGTAGGCGTTTGTATTAAGCCGCCGCCACCTACAATAGCATCTACAAAGCCAGCTAGAAAAGCGACTAAACAAAGAATAATAATGGTAGTAGTTGTAAGCATTAGCCAATAGTTTTTTGTGATGGTGTGATGTTGGCAATGACTAAACCAATAAGTACTATTATGCCACTGATAATATGGATGCTGGTAAATTGTTCACCCAATAAAACCACTGCTTCTATGGTACTTAAAACAGGTATTAGGTTGCCAAACAATACCGTTCGGCTTGGACCAATAAGATGAATTGAGCGATTCCAAAAAAGATAAGATAGTACCGAACAGCCAATGCTTAAATAGGCCACATTACTTACAACGGTCACATTAAAAGGTATGGTAGTTGGCGTAATTAAATGTTCAGCAATTACAAATGGTACAAGCATGGTAGTACCAAAACTAAAGCCAGTAAATAAAAACCCTAAATCTGATACGCCTTTAGGTTTATACTTAGTAAGATTGTTGTACACAGCAAATGTAAGTGCACCCAACAGACTCCATAAATCGCCAATGGCAAAACGAAACGTAATAAGGCGTTGCAAACTACCTTGTGCTATTAACGTAACAATACCAATAACACATAAAGCCAAGCCAATGATACGCTGCAAAGGAATATGTTCTTTGAAAATTATTTTGGCAATAACAACCGCAAAAATTGGTGCAGAAACAGAGCCGATTAATGCGAGATTAATAGCAGTTGTATAGTGACCTGCTATGTATAAAAACACATTGTAGCAAGTAAAGCCCATAAATGAAGTGAGTATAAAATAGCCTTTATGTTGCCAAATGATTTGTTTCTCTTGTTGAAACTTGCGCCAGGCAATTGGTGCAATAATTAAGGTGGCAAAAAACCAGCGTAAAAAAGCAAGCATTACAGGTGGCACAATAGGAGAGATGCTGCGAGCAATAATAAAATTACCCGACCAAATGACGGCTGCTAAAACTGCCAAACCTATGCCTGTAGCGGTATTGCTCTTTTTGTTAAATGTCATTTTGGGGTTACTAAGCAAATGTTAGGATTGCCTAAAGTGGCTGCAATTTGGGGTTATTTTTTGTTATCTCTCGCAGAAGTCGCAGATAGCGCAGAATTTTCTGTGTGTTTTCTGTTTCGGGGGTAAATATTGTTGAGACAATATGTAATAAATACTAGCTTGAAAAATACAATTAACAGGCTGTAAATTTTTCCGCGTAATCTGCGGTTTCTGCGAGACAAATATTATCTAGGAAAGCTGATTTTACCCATGCTTACACTTGGTGTGTTATTGCCATAAAAAGTATTGCCGCCACATAAGTTTTCGTTTGCCAATAAAGCAAACAGAACCGCTTCTTTAGCATCTGGATGAATACCAATTACTTGTGTAGTACTGATAGTAATGTGTGGTAATTGCGATTGAATATTTTGTAACAATAAAGGATTATGCATACCACCACCACTTACAAATATTGTGATAGGTTCTTGCGGTGTTGCAAGTTGTTGAATAGCTACTACAATAGCATTTGCAGTAAAATAATTAAGCGTAGCTATTACATCTGCATGGGTCAGATTGGCAACATTGGCTTGCTGCATGGCTGTATTTAAGTAATCAAGATTAAATAATTCTGGCCCTGTGGTTTTAGGAAAACTACTGATAAAAAAAGAATGATTTTCTAATGCTTGTAATAATGCGCTATTCACATTGCCTTGCTTAGCAATGGCTGCATCTGCATCAAAATATTTACCCTCAAAGTGTGCTTGTACATAAGCATCCATCATGGTGTTGCCTGGCCCAATATCGGTGCTAATTATTTTATTGGCATCTAAACTACCTGGTAAAAAAGTAGCATTACTAATGCCACCAATGTTCGGCAATATTCTGTCTTCACCGGCTTTACTAAACAATAAATAATCACCGTATAAAGCAAGCGGTGCACCTTCGCCACCGGCAGCAATATGCTTTTGTCTAAAATCGCTAAGGGTAATAATACCAGTGGTTACAGCCAAATGATCACCATCACCAATTTGTAAAGTGCCATTGCTATAATTGGCTAACCCATGTAGACTTTTTGGTGCATGATAAATAGTTTGCCCGTGGCTTGCAATAGCATCAATTTGATGGTTTTGATACCCCCATTTAGCCAAGCAAGTATTTACCATTTGCCCATGCAATACACCAATATATTCGTTAAGTAAGCAAAGCTTTTCTAGGTCAACCGTCTTTTTAGAGAAAATGGTTTTTACCTCAGCTTTAAAGTCATTTGTATAAGGCACTGTTTCAAAGGCAACAATAGATAGCTGCGTATTATGACCACTACCTACACATTTGCACAAAGCCACATCGAGGCCATCGAGTGATGTACCGCTCATTAAGCCAATAATTAAACGCTCAGGTTTATTGGCTATTTGATAGAGTGAGGCAATGTTAGGGTTCATTGTGTTGGGATGATGAACTAACCTAAAGTTCTAATCTTGGCAATAATACCTGTGGTAGAAAAGCCGTCCACAATTTTATTAATAACCACCCTGCCGCCATTGGCTATTACTTCTTTAGCACCTACAATTTGGTCTATGGTATAGTCACCACCTTTTACAATCACATCTGGTAAAAGCGCCGAAATCAATTCTAATGGGGTGTCTTCTTCAAAAATTACCACAGCATCTACAATAGCCAAACTTGCCAATAATAAAGCACGGCTATGCTCATTATTAATCGGTCTTTCTTCACCTTTTAGGCGTTTGGTACTGGCATCGCTATTTACACCAATTATTAACCTATCGCCTTCTCTAGCCGCTTCAGATAGTGAAGAGATATGGCCTGCGTGTAAAATATCGAAGCAGCCATTAGAAAAAGCAATGGTTTTGCCTGTTGTTTTCCAGCCTTTTACTACCGCTACTAGTTCTGGTAGTGTGTATATTTTTTTGCCAATGGCTTCAGTTTGTTTCATGTATCGCTGATTGAATGATTGTAATGATGAGGAATGATTTGCGATTACTATTTTAATTCCCCTTCAGGGGCTAGGGGCTTCTTCTTATTATACCAAGGCAATAAACCAAGGCATACAAACCCTACTAGCACTACAATTAAAAACTGTGCAAACCACTGTAGCGTGCCATTTGCGTAGCCAATAGGATAAGGAACATCATTTTTTTCTAGCACTTTGGCTAAAAATAAAGCGTATGCACCAATACCACCAGGCGTTGCAATCATGCCTAAACTTGCAAACGCTAAACCTGAAATTGCAACCGCAATGCCTAAGTGTTCAGTACCTTGTGTGGCTTGTAAACCTACCCAAGTACCCACTACATACAATATCCAAATGCCTGCGGTGCACCATAAAAACTTGCCTTTTTGCTGTAGGTTTTTTATGCTTGCAAGGCCTTCTACCACGCCTTTTAAAATCTTTTTTAAAGCAATTACTATTTTAAGATGCGCAAATTGATTGAACCAAACTTTGATAGCAATAATAATGGCGACAAGAATAATAACAACTATTGCTACTTTGGTAATAGAAATGCTACCAGTTTTGTTGGTGAAAATAACCATCAGTAATTCTCTGCCATATTCACCCACTACTTCGTATTGTGTAGCAAAAGCTATTACAAAAAATAGCATGAGGCAGATAACATCAAATGCACGTTCAACTACTATGGTGCCTACTAATTTTTCTGTGGGAATTTTTTCGTAACGGGTTAATAAAGTGCATCTAATCACTTCGCCCAAACGTGGTATTGCAAGGTTAGTAAGGTAGCCAATCATTACTGCAAAGAATACATTTACCGTAGATGGTTTGTAGCCCATTGGCTGCATTAAAATTTTCCAGCGAATGCTACGCAAAACATGGCTGCTGCTTAGTATAATAAATACAGGAATAAGCAGTGCAAACTTGGCGGTACGTAGCGATAGTTTAAACTCATCCCATTTATCATGCGGTATTTGCTGCAAGCTCCACCACACAAGAAAAACCCCAATACCTAGAAATACGCTATACTTTAGTGCATTAGTTATTTTCTTTTTCATTCAGTGCCACCAGTTTAAGATGGTTTGCAATTTACTAAACCCATTTGTAACTATAACTTATTTCCTTCTTTAGGAAAAATAACCCAAGGCTTAAAGGTTTTAGCAGCTTCAAAATCCATTAGTGCGTATGAAATAATAACAATTACATCACCTACAGCACCTTTACGTGCAGCAGGGCCATTTAGGCAAATAACACCACTACCACGCTTGCCTTTTATGATGTAAGTTTCTATGCGCTCACCATTGTTTACATTCACTACCTGAATCTTTTCATTTTCAATAAGGTTAGCTGCTTCCATTAAATTTTCATCTATGGTTAGGCTACCTACGTAGTTAAGGTTAGCTTCAGTAATGGTGGCTCTATGAATCTTTGATTTTAATACTTGTATCTGCATAATGGGTGCAAAAATAGGATAGTACTAACTTGCTTTTTTTCGAATTACGCGAATGTTTTTTATAACTCTATTCAGGTTCATTTAACAGTAAATTATCTATCAATCTCACACCATTTAAAAAAGCAGCAATCAAGGCCACTTTTGGGGTATCGTTGCTTATTTCTTTAATTTGTTCAAGGTTGTCGGCATTGCAAATGGTCACGTAATCTACCGAGTCAAACCCACTTTGTAGCAATTTTTCAGTTACTGTTGCCGTTAGCTCACTTGATAATCGATGGTTAAAATTTTGCTTAATATATTGTAGCGATTGGTAAATGGTTGTGGCTTTGTGTTTGTCTTCATCACTCAATCGCATATTGCGGCTGCTCATGGCTAAGCCAGAACTTTCTCGTAAAGTAGCACCAATAATTAGCTGCGTTTTTATACCCGTTAATGCAATCATTTGCTGTATTACCATGCACTGCTGATAGTCTTTTTGCCCTAAAAACAACACGTGTGGTGCCACAATATCTAATAATTTATGCACTACTTGACAAACGCCTTGAAAATGATTGGGTCTGAATTTACCTTCTAAAATGGTTTCGAGAAAGCCAAGTTGATAGTGTGTACTTAGTGCCGTGCCATTTGGGTATATTTCATTTGCCGAAGGCAGAAATAATATATCGCATTGTGCTTGTTCTAGCAAGCGAATATCATTTTCTATAGTGATGGGATATTTCTCAAAATCCTTACTGTCGTTGAATTGTGTCGGATTGACAAATATACTGCAAACAGTAATATCGCATTTTGCCTTGCTTATGCCAATGAGCGATAAATGCCCTTGGTGTAAAGCGCCCATTGTGGGTACAAAACCGACAGAAAGCTGACTGTTTTTTTGCTGCTTGAGATATTTTTGTAACGCATTTATAGATTTAAAAAGTATCATTTTTTTTGTCGTATTTGGGTGAAGTTTGCGTTACCACCAATTTTCGCAGTATTTCCTTTACTTTTGCAAACTTGTTTTTCGGCTAATATTAAAAAAGGTCTTATCAATGTCAAAGAAAAGAATTTTATTCATAGCCACAGAGATGTCACCATATTTAGAGTTGACAGAATTTGCTGGGATGGTCAATCGACTGGCTATAAAGAGTAACGATACTGGCCTAGAGGTGCGTTGCATTATGCCTAGATTTGGTGTTATTAACGAACGCAGGCATAGGTTGCACGAGGTTGTGAGACTTTCTGGTATCAATGTTTCTGTTGACAATGATGATTATCCATTACAAATTAAAGTTGCTTCTTTGCCTAATGCAAGATTGCAGGTTTATTTTTTAGAAAACGAAGATTTCTTCAAGCGCAAGCAAATTTTTCATGATGAAAATGAAGAATGGTTTGATGATAATGGCTTGAGAACTATTTTCTTTTGTAAAGGTGCTTTAGAAACGGTAAAGAAATTTGGCTGGGCACCAGATGTGGTACATTGTAGCGGTTGGATGAGTAGCTTGGTACCTGCATACATAAAAACAGCTTACAAACGTGAGCCCGTATTTGGTAATAGCAAAATAGTATTTACCATAGCTGAAAATACATTTGAAGAAAAACTAAGTCCAGATTTTATAAAGAAAGCATTAATTAATGCGAATATTAAAGAGAAAGATTTAGATACTGCAAAAGAACTTGATAATACTGCACTTTATAGAGTTGGCGCTACACATGCTGATGCCATTACATTTGGTTCAGAAGATGTAAACCCTAAATTAATCACCGAATTTGGTAAAGCCAAGGGTAAAAAAATAGTATCGTTTAAAGGTTTAGATACAGATTTATCTGAGTACATGGATTTGTACGAAAGTCTATCATTATAACATAGTTCAAGCATTATATTTGCCATCATAATTTTTAAAAATTACATTTTCATGCCTTATTTATTTACTTCCGAAAGTGTATCTGAGGGACATCCAGACAAGGTTGCAGATCAGATATCTGATGCGTTGATTGATAATTTTTTAGCGTTCGATCCACAATCAAAAGTGGCTTGCGAAACATTGGTAACTACTGGTCAGGTAATATTGGCTGGTGAGGTTAAAAGTAAAAGCTACCTTGATGTGCAAGAAATTGCACGTGGCGTTATTCGTAAAATTGGTTACACCAAAAGCGAATACATGTTTGAAGCTAATAGCTGCGGTATTTTAAGCGCTATTCACGAACAAAGTGCTGATATTAACCAAGGTGTAGATAAAAAGAAGAAAGAAGAACAAGGTGCTGGTGACCAAGGTATGATGTTTGGTTATGCTACCAACGAAACAGCTAACTATATGCCTTTGGCGCTAGATTTAGCACATACATTGTTGATAGAATTAGCAGCTTTACGTAGAGAAAACAAGGCTATTAAATATTTGCGCCCTGATGCTAAAAGCCAAGTAACCCTTGAGTACGATGATAACAATAAGCCTATTAGAATAGATGCGATTGTTATTTCTACGCAGCACGATGACTTTGATAGCGAAGCAAAAATGTTGGCTAAGATTACTAAGGATATGAAAGAAATTTTGATTCCTAGAGTAATGAAAAAATACCCTCAGTACAAGCATTTATTTAGCGATAAAATTAAGTACCACATTAACCCAACTGGTAAGTTTGTTATTGGTGGTCCTCATGGCGATACAGGCTTAACAGGTCGTAAAATTATTGTAGATACTTACGGTGGTAAAGGTGCACACGGTGGTGGTGCATTTAGCGGTAAAGACCCTAGTAAAGTAGATAGAAGTGCTGCTTATGCAACACGTCACATTGCTAAAAACCTAGTTGCTGCTGGCCTTTGCGATGAAGTATTGGTACAGGTTTCTTACGCTATTGGTGTGGCTCAACCTACATCTATCAACGTAAATACTTATGGCACTGCTAAAGTAAAATTAACAGATGGTGAAATTGCTAAAAAAGTAGAAGCTATCTTCGATATGCGTCCTTACTTTATTGAGCAACGCCTAAAATTACGTAACCCGATTTACAGCGAAACTGCTGCTTATGGCCACATGGGTCGTAAAAATGAAGTGGTTACTAAAGAGTTTAAAGAACCTTCTGGTAAAACCTTAAAAGTAAAAGTTGAATTGTTTACTTGGGAAAAACTAGACCACGTAGAAAAAGTAAAAAAAGCATTTAAAATAAAATAATGCTTTACAAATGATACTAAAAGGGTGTAACTCATAAGAAGTTGCACCCTTTTTTGCGAATTACTTATCATGGTACTTTAAAACTAAATGGGCTATCTCAGAATTTGAGATAGCCTATTTAGTTATTTTATAATCTGATTTAATTTATTCTTCACCAAGATTTAAAGGGTAAGCATAAGTACCTTGAAACCCCGGATAAATACCTAACAATCTTACAGTACCAGAACCAGCTTTAGATAATGCTGCTTTTAACTCGTCTATGTTTTTTACTTCTACACCATTTACCGAAGTAATTACAAAGCCATCTTGCATTTTAGTTTTCTTCAACAAACCTTCTTCTTTCAATTTCTTTACCAAAACACCACCAGCAATATCATTTGCAGCAGCAATTTTCTTATCTAAGTTTTCTAAGTCTGCGCCTAATTTATCGGTAACACTTTCAATTTTTACAATGTCAGTATTACCAGCTTTGTTTTTAAGTGTAAGGCTTACTGTGTTTTCTTTACCATCACGTTTGTAAGTCAATGTAATTTTATCAGATGGTTTGTAGCGAGCCACTTGTTCTACCATTTCAGGGCCGGTTGTTACAGCTACACCGTTTACTTTAGTAATGTAGTCGCCTTTTTTTATGCCAGCTGCTTTTGCAGCACCACCTTCTGGTACATCTGATACGTACACACCATCACCATCTTTAATACCTAGTTTAGCTTTTTCTTCTTCGCTAAGACTTTCTTGAGGATAAGAAATACCCAAAAATGCACGTTGTACGGTACCAAATTTCACAATGTCATTCACTATTTTCTTTACAATATTTACAGGTATTGCATAAGAGTAACCGATGTACGAACCGCTTTGCGATGCAATAGCAGAGTTAATACCAATCAATTCACCATTAGTGTTTATTAATGCACCACCACTGTTACCTGGGTTTACAGCCGCATCGGTTTGTATAAAGCTCTCAATTGGTGTTTTGCTTTGACGGCTATTAATATCAATACTTCTAGCTTTAGCACTAATAATACCTGCAGTTACAGTTACGTCAAGACTTAATGGATAGCCTATTGCAAGCACCCACTGACCAAGTTTTGCATCATCGCTATTACCGTACACAATGTATGGTAAGCCTTTGCCATCAATTTTTAATACAGCTAAGTCACTACTTGGGTCAGTACCAACTAATGTTGCTTTGTAAGATTTCTTATTGGTTAGGGTGATGTTAATTTCATCTGCACCATCAACCACGTGGTTATTGGTTACTATGTAGCCATCTTCACTAATAATCACACCACTACCACTAGCTCTTTGTTCAGGTATGGTTTGCGTTCTTGGGCCACCAAAGAAATCGTCAAACATATCACCACCAAACATGTCACCAAAAGGGTTACGTTGACGTTGGTTGTTACTTACTTGTTTGGCTTTTGTTTTAGTTTTAATGTGCACTACAGCTGGTGTAGCAGATGTAGCCGCTGCGGTAAAATCTACAGCACCTGCAGGGTTATTGTTGTTGCCAAAAAAACCTGCATAATTAACAGGTACTTTACCCGGCTCTTGTACACCTGCGTATTGGCTTTGCACAAATTTACCATAGCCCCAAACGCTTGCAACAGCGGTTGTTGTACTAATAGCAACAATTGCTAAGATGTTTTTAAAGTTCATTTTGCTCTGTTTTTTTAAGTTGAAAATCAAATTTGATGCCTTTTCGATTGCAAATAAACAAACCTGTTTAATAGTCAGTTTGTTAATAATCCCATTTAACAAATGTTTTGCTGATAAATGATTTTATGACATTGCAATGTAGCAAGTCTTTGCAAAATTGTCACCAATATTACAGGTAAATAATTTGTACCCAAGCATCTATCGTTCCATCATCATTCGTCCCGCTTTGCATTGCAAGCTTGTGCTGACGAAAGGAAGCATCTTGCGCTGCGGGCTTTCCATTGCAATCGGGGGTAAAGTCTTCAGCGTCTATACTTTCTTCGGCTTTAGCCTTAATTAAATGTAGCTGCATAAAGTGTAGCAATAGCGAGCCTTGATTAGCTTTTTTAAAATAATTCCAATCAAAAGCTAGTATCTTTAAAAAACTTCTAGCGTTTCTAAAAAATATTTGGTAGATAAATAATTACTGCTACTTTTGGCATCGCAATGAAAGCACTAATAGCAAATACTCAATACTACTTTTTCTTTTATTTCTACTTTACCAAAAGTAGCCGGGTAGTATTTGTAAAAGCGTAACAAAAACGAACATTAACAAATTAAAAATACAATCCCGGCCTAATAGGTTGGGATTTTTTTATGCTATGGCATTATCAGTTTCAATACAGGGGTACGAAGGCAGTTTTCACCAAGTGGCTGCACAGCAATATTTTGGCAAAGATGTCAACGTTATTCCTTGTGCTACTTTTAGAGAAGTGGTAAAAATAGCGTCTAACAAAAAACTAGGCGATGCAGGCGTTATGGCAATTGAAAATTCTATCGCCGGCAGCATTTTGCCAAACTATACTTTGCTGCAAAACAATAGTAAGCTTAAAATTGTAGGTGAAGTGTATTTGCCTATTAAGCAACATTTATTAGTAAATCCTGGTGTTAAGCTCGAGGATATTCATGAGGTACATTCACACCATATGGCCATACAGCAATGCATGGAATATTTAGATAAGTTTAATTGGAAATTAGTAGAAACCGATGACACCGCTTTAAGTGCTAAACATGTGCATCAGCGCAAAAGCAAGCATATTGCCGCAGTGGCTAGCAAGCTTGCCGCAGATTTATTTCAGCTTGAAATTGCAGCGCCAAATATTCACACACAAAAGAGTAACTACACACGTTTTTTAATACTAAATCGTGTAGAGGAAGTAGGTGAAATTGCAGGTGCTAATAAAGCATCTATCAATTTCGAAACCAATCATACTAAAGGTAGTCTGGCAAAGGTACTAAGCATTATTGCAGATGAAGACATTAACCTGAGTAAACTACAAAGTATGCCTATTGCTGGCACCAATTTTAAATACAGTTTTCATGCTGATTTAGAATTTACTAATGCACAGCAATTTGAAAATGCTATTGATAAAATGCAAACCCTAACTGAAAAAATTACTGTTTTTGGGGTGTATAAAAATGGTAATCAGTAGCCGCCCCAAACCCCTCCAAAGGTGGGGCTTAAAACATAAAACTTAATGTTATGAATCAAGGAAATGAATTGAAGAAAACGACTTTAGAAATCCCCCCTTTGGGGGGTGGGGGGGCTATTGTGGCTCGCAGGCTAGAAGGTATTGGTGAATATTATTTCTCTCAAAAATTAAGAGAAATAGACGAACTAAATAAGCAAGGTAAAAATATTATCAATTTAGGTATTGGTAGCCCTGATTTGCCACCGCATCCTGATGTGGTGAAGGTATTACAAGAAGAAGCTGCCAAGCCAAATACACATGCTTATCAAAACTATAAAGGCTCGCCTATTTTGCGTAAAGCTATTGTAGATTGGTACGCGACTTGGTACGGTGTTTCGGTAAATGCTGACACAGAAGTGCTGCCACTAATTGGTAGTAAAGAAGGCATCATGCACATCTGCATGACATATCTTAACGAAGGCGATATTGCTTTGGTGCCTAATCCTGGTTACCCAACCTATCGCAGTGCTGTAAAGTTGGCTGGAGGTGTTTCTATTGATTATGATTTGACCGAGGCAAATAATTGGCAACCCGATTTTGCACAACTTGAAAGTCAAGATTTGAGTAAAGTGAAGTTATTGTTTGTCAATTATCCGCACATGCCTACAGGACAGCTACAAGACGTGACTGTGCTTAACAAGCTGATTGCTTTTGCTAAACAACACAATATTTTAATCATTCATGATAACCCTTACAGTTTTATTTTGAATGATACACCTATGAGTTTGCTAAGCCTTGAAGGCGCAAAAGATGTTGTTATTGAATTGAATTCATTAAGTAAAAGTCAAAATATGGCTGGCTGGCGTGTTGGTATGCTAGTAGCTGCAAAAGATAGAATTGATGAGGTGTTGCGTTTTAAAAGTAATATGGATAGCGGTATGTTTTTGCCGGTACAATTAGCAGCAGCGAAAGCGTTAAGTCTTGGTAAAGATTGGTACGATGGTGCAAATGCTATTTACCAAGAGCGAAGGATTAAAGTGTTTGAGTTGTTAGATTTATTAGGTTGCATCTATTCAAAAAATCAAGTAGGCATGTTTGTTTGGGCAAAAATTCCTGCTGCTTACAAAGATGGCTATGCATTAAGCGATGAAGTGTTGTATAACTCAAATGTATTTATAACGCCAGGTGGCATTTTCGGCTCAGCAGGTAATAGTTACATTAGAGTGAGTTTGTGTGGTAGTGTTGAAAAATTTGACGAAGCGATTAAAAGAATAGCCGCCCCAACCCCTCCAAAGGTGGGGCTTTAGAAATCCAAATTTTATTATTATGAGTGAGAATATAATTCTAGAAAGTATTTCTTCTTCCATCCCCCCTTTGGGGGGCGGGGGGGCCACTGTCACCATCGTTGGTGTGGGTTTAATCAGCGGCTCATTTGCATTAGCATTGCGAGATAAAGGATTTGCTAAACATATTATTGGTGTTAGTCGTACCGAAAAAAGTGCCAAACGTGCTATTGAATTAGGCATTATTGACGAGGCACTACCATTGCTACAAGCTATTAAAAAAAGTGATTTTATTTATGTAGCCATACCTGTAGATACTACTATTTCTGTAATGCAAACCATTATGGATAATATCACTGAAAAGCAGTTTGTAGCAGATGCAGGTTCTACAAAATTAGCCTTGTGTGAAGCGTTGCAAAATCATCCGATGCGTCATCGTTTTGTAGCTACGCACCCAATGTGGGGTACTGAATATAGTGGCCCTGAAGCGGCTGTAAGAGATGCATTTAAAGGCAGAGCTTGTGTTATTTGCGAAAAAGAAAAGAGCGACAAAGACATAGTTGATGCCATAGAAACCATTTACAAAACATTAGGCATGAATATGATTTATATGGATGCAGCAGCACATGATATGCATGCAGCTTACGTAAGCCATATTTCTCATATTACCTCTTTTGCTTTGGCTAATACAGTGCTTGAAAAAGAAAAAGAAGACGATGCCATTTTTGCCCTTGCAGGCGGTGGTTTTGAAAGTACGGTTCGTTTGGCAAAAAGTAGTGCTAGTATGTGGGCACCTATTTTTATGCAAAACCGTGATAATGTTTTGGATGTACTGAACGAACACATCACACAGTTACGCAAGTTTAAAAGTGCATTAGAAAAAGAGAATTTAGAGTTTTTAGAAGAGTTGATGAATAATGCAAATAAGATAAATAGAATTTTGAAGTAAGGTATGTCAACACGGATAACACAGATTTTGATGGATTAAAACAGATTTTTTACAGAAAAATAAAGTATCCTGAAAATCAATAAAATCTTACGAAATCCTAGTTCAGACAAACTAACAAAGGCTAAACGACCTATATTAGTTACCTTTGCCGCAAATTTAAAAAATACATGATGACTTTTGAAGAGTTGGGTTTAGACGCTAGGATAGTGCAGGCGACATCTGAGTTGGGGTATGTGAACCCAACCGAAATCCAAGAAAAAGCAATACCAGTATTGCTTTCAGGCACTAAAGACTTTATTGGTTTGGCGCAAACCGGTACCGGAAAAACAGCAGCTTTTGGCTTGCCGTTATTAAATATTATTGATGCAGAAGAACGTTACCCTCAAGCGTTAATTGTTTGCCCTACACGTGAATTGTGTGTGCAAATTGTGAAAGAAATGGAGGGTTTTAAGAAACATTTAAAAGGTGTTTCTGTGGTTGCGGTGTATGGTGGTGCAAGTATTGGGCTACAAATTCGTGATTTAAAACGTGGTGTTCAAATTGTTGTTGCTACACCCGGTCGTTTAATAGATTTAATAGAACGTAAGGCTATTAATTTAGAGCAAATAAAATATGTGGTGCTTGATGAGGCAGATGAGATGCTGAATATGGGTTTTAAAGATGATATTGAATTCATTTTACAAAACACACCAAAAAGAGAAAGTACCTGGTTATTTAGTGCAACTATGCCTCCAGAAATTAGAAAGGTGAGCAAAAAGTACATGACCGAGCCTTTTGAAGTAACTGTAGGTAAAGTAAATAGTGGTAATAAAAGTATCGATCATCAGTACTACGTTACATCAGCGCAGCACCGTTATGAGACTTTAAAGCGTTTAATTGACTTTAATCCTGGTATTTATGGTATCATATTTACCCGTACTAAAGCTGATGCGCAGCAAATTACCGAGAAATTAACCCGTGAAGGTTACGATATTGATGCTTTGCATGGCGATTTAACCCAAGCACAGCGTGATAAAGTAATGGGCGAGTTTCGTGATAAAACTTTGCAATTATTAATTGCTACAGATGTGGCAGCAAGAGGTATTGATGTACAAGGTATTACACACGTAATTAACTACGAGTTGCCAGATGATATTGAGGTGTACACTCACCGTAGTGGTCGTACTGGTCGTGCTGGTAATACTGGTATTTGTATGAGTATTGTTCATGCACGTGAGGTGTTTAAGCTAAAATCTATTGAGCGTTTAATTCAAACACCAGTATTAAAAGTTGAAATTCCTAGCGGTAAAGATGTTTGTCGCAAGCAGTTTTACGGTGTTATGGATAAGATTTTAGAAACTGACATTTCACATGGTGATTACGATACTTATATGCCAATGTTGATGGAAAAATTTGCTGATGTAAGCAAAGAAGAAATCTTAAAACGTATGGCTGCTGTTGAGTTTGATCGTTTCTTGAAATATTACGAGAATGCTGAAGACTTAAATATTCGTGAAGGTTCAAGACAACCTCGTGGTCGTGAATTTGGTAATGATAGAGGTATGGATCAAGGCCGTGGCAGAGCAATAGAACGCAGAGAGCCTCGTGGCCGTGAATTTGGTGGTGAAAGAAGAGAAGCTTCAGGCGGTGGTAACTATGCCCGTTTGTTTGTAAACCTTGGTACTAAAGATGGTTTTTACAAAGCTAGCTTTTTGCAGTTTGTACTAGATATGAGCGATTTGAAGAAAGAAGTGCTTGGTAAAATTGATATGAAAGATATGAATAGTTGGGTAGAGGTTGAACATGGTGCTGCACAACAAATGATTCGTTCTTTAGATGGTAAAAATTATAAAGGCAGAAGAATTAGAATGAACGATGCTAATAGCAGATAGTCTGTTGGTAGTCGTATAACAATCACATCCTGTAATGCTCTAGACCAAACGGTGTCGTCTTTACAAGGAACAAAACAACAAAAATGGAAGCAACAATTGCAGCCCCAACAATGAAAGAGGTTACACAAGCAGCGTGGAACAAACGTCCGTTAATTATTAGCGGCCCATGCAGCGCTGAAACAGAAGAGCAAGTAATGGCAACCGCCACACAACTAGCTGCAACTGGAAAAGTAGATGTATTACGTGCAGGTATTTGGAAGCCACGTACACGTCCTGGAAGTTTTGAAGGTATTGGTACCAAAGGTTTACCTTGGTTACAAGCTGCTAAAAAAGCAACAGGCTTGCCAGTGGCTGTAGAAGTCGCCACTGCAAAGCAAGTAGAAGATGCACTACATTTTGGTGTAGATATTCTATGGTTAGGTGCTCGTACAACTGTTAACCCTTTTAGTGTGCAAGAAATTGCGGACGCATTGCGTGGTGTAGATGTGCCGGTATTAATTAAAAACCCTTTGAACCCAGATTTAGAACTATGGTTAGGTGCTGTTGAGCGTGTTGCAAAAGCTGGCATTCAACAAATTGGGTTAATTCACCGTGGCTTTAGTAGCTATGGCAATACCGAATATCGCAACGCACCAATGTGGCATTTGGCTATTGAAATGAAGCGTCGTAATCCACAGTTAATGATGATCAACGATCCATCACATATTTGTGGCCGTCGTGATACTTTGATGGATGTTGCACAAAAAGCGATCGATTTAGATTTTGATGGTTTAATTATCGAAAGTCATATTGACCCAGATACTGCTTGGAGCGATGCGAAACAACAAGTTACGCCAGCACGTTTAGGCGAAATGATTAGCAGCATTAAATGGCGCACTGAGGATGTAAATTCTGAAGAGTTACACGCTAACTTAGAAAAATTGCGTCAGCAAATTAATCAATTAGATGATGAATTGATGCAAATTTTAAGTGCTCGCATTAAAGTGGCAGAAAAAATTGGTCAATACAAAAAAGACAATAATATTACCATTTTACAAACCAATCGTTGGAACGAAATCTTAGAACGTGCTTTCAAACAAGGTGAAAAACTAGGATTAAGCAACGAGTTCGTTACCAAATACTTCGATGCCGTACACATGGAAAGCATCAACCATCAGAACAAGATTATGAATTCATAGTCACTATATTTAGACCTATAAGGTTTCAAAAACCTTATAGGTCTTTCTTTTCTTTTTGGGTAACCAGCGTTCTGTTTTTCAATTTGGCATCGTTGCGTCGCACACTTGTATGTTTAGCCCTTTTATTAGCTATTTACCATGCAGGAAGTGTAAAAACGCACCCGAAAGCGTAAAACCGCAGCAGGAAGGCCAAAACCGCACTCGAAAATGGTTGAACCGCATCCGAAAATGACCAAACCGCAGTAGAAAATCATAAAAACGCTACCTAAAACGGATAAACCGCTACCGAAAATGATTAAACCGCAGCCAAAAATCATAGAAACGCTACCGAAAACGGGTAAACCGGATGCGAAAATCATAAAAACGCAACAGAAAATAGGTAAACCGCAGCAGGAAAAGGGTAAACCGCATCCCCCTTCAGGGGTTAGGGGCAAGCAAACTTTCAAATTTACTACCGCATCTGTTGATTATTATTTCAATGCTTCTATCAAGCAGTTAAAAGAAATAGTCGATCCTGCACATGCCATCATCATTACAGATGAAAATATCAATGCTTTACATGCTGCTAAGTTCAAAGGCTTCAAAACCATTGTTATTCCAGCAGGTGAAAAGCATAAAAATCAAGCTACAATAGATGGTATCATCAATCAATTAATCACCTTACAAGCTGATAGAAAATCAACTTTAATAGGCATAGGTGGTGGTGTTATTACCGATATGACAGGCTATGTAGCTAGTATTTACATGCGTGGTATTGCCTTTGGTTTTGTACCTACCACATTGCTAGCAATGGTAGATGCAAGTATTGGTGGTAAAAATGGTATTGATGTAGGTATTTATAAAAACATGGTAGGCATCATTCGTCAGCCTAAGTTTTTATTGTACGATGTGAGTTTATTGAAGACTTTGCCACAGGCAGATTGGAGCAATGGTTTTGCAGAAATAATTAAACATGCTTGCATAAAAGATGCACCCATGTTTAAGCTATTGAAAGAAAATACCTTGGCTAAGTTTCAAAAAAATAAAGAATTATTAGCCAAATTAGTAGAACGCAATGCCAAGCTAAAAACCAAAGTTGTTCAGCAAGATGAGTTTGAGCAAGGCGATAGAAAGCTTTTAAACTACGGCCACACTTTAGGTCATGCTTTGGAGAATCAATACGAATTATACCATGGGCAAGCTGTGGCAATTGGTATGGTATATGCTGGTATTATTTCTAAACAGTTACTTAAGTTTAAACAAACCGATGCAGTGGTAGAAGTATTGGCAAAATATGGCTTACCTACGCAAATGGATTTTGACAAAACACAAGCCATCGAAGTATTAAAGATGGATAAGAAAAGAGAAAAATCGACCATTAATTATATTCTGTTAGAGAAAATTGGTAAAGGTGTTATTAAGCCACTACCATTATCTGACATAGAAACTATTATTCAACAATTTTAAATTCCCCTTTAGGGGTTAGGGGCATGATTGCAACCATACAACCATCTACATTAACTGGCGCTATTACAGCACCTGCATCTAAAAGCTCTATGCAAAGGGCTTGCGCTGCGGCTTTGCTGCATGTAGGTAAGTCTATTATACAAAACCCTGGCACATCCAACGATGACCAAGCGGCTATAAAAATGATTCAAGATTTAGGTGCTACCGTTGAATTTATCAACGATGCAATGGTGGTTAATTCTAAAGGCGTAGCAGGTTCTTCAACCCACCCTTTGGGGGGGCTTGGGGGGGCTGTAGTAAACTGTGGCGAAAGTGGCTTAGGTATTAGAATGTTTACACCTGTTGCAGCATTATCAAGTGAGCAAATTACCATCAATGGTAAAGGCAGCTTATTGACTAGACCAATGGATTTCTTTGATGAAGTGCTACCACAAGTTGGTGTGAAAATTACTTCTAAAAATGGAAAATTACCCTTGCAAATTCAAGGGCCACTACAACCACAAAACATTACAGTTGACGGTAGTTTAAGTTCTCAATTTTTAACTGGTTTATTGTTTGCTTACGCAGCAGCCTTCCCAAACCCTTCCAAAGGAAGGGCTGAAGACACAGTAACAATAACTGTAAAAGATTTAAAAAGCAAACCCTACGTAGACCTTACGTTAAAAGTAATGGAAGCGTTCAAAATGAATGTTCCAGAAAATAAGAATTACGAAGAATTCGTTTTCCATAATTCTAATATCCCCCTTTTGGGGGGCGGGGGGGCTACCATCAATTACACAGTAGAAGGTGATTGGAGCGGCGCAGCATTTTTGTTAGTTGCAGGTGCTATTGCTGGTGATATTACCGTAAAAGGTTTGGACGTATTTTCTACTCAAGCAGATAAAAAAATATTGGAGGCACTTCATGATTGTGGTTGTTTATTATCAATTAGAGACTATGAAATAGATGTTGCTCATCCCCCTTTAGGGGCTGGGGGCGTACTTAAAGCCTTTCATTTTAACGCAACAGATTGCCCAGATTTATTTCCACCATTGGTAGCTTTGGCTGCTTATTGCGAAGGCAAAACGGTGATTGAAGGCGTTAGTCGTTTAGCTCATAAAGAAAGTGATAGAGGTATTACGTTGCAAGATGAGTTTGGTAAAATGGGCTTGGAAATTATTTTGCAAGACGACCTAATGATTATTAATGGTGGTAAGGGTTTGAAGGGTGCGCATGTACATTCACGTCACGACCATCGTATTGCAATGGCTTGTGCTACTGCTGGCTTAAGAGCTGCTAGTGAGGTGGTGATTGATGAAGCTGAAGCTATTAATAAATCTTATCCAGACTTTTACAAGCATATTGAAAAACTAGGAGCAATTGTATCTGTTGCATAGCTTTTTTTAAAGTTGAACTATGAATTCATTTGGACGCATATTTAGGGTAAGCATTTTTGGCGAAAGCCATGGCGAAAGTGTAGGCATTAATATTGATGGCTGCCCTGCTGGTTTGCATTTATCTGCCGAGGATTTATTGCCAGATTTAGAGCGCCGAAAAGGTGGTAAAGGCAAAGGCACCACACCAAGGCAAGAAGCGGATTATCCTTTTTTTAAAAGCGGTGTATTTAATGGTAAAACCACTGGTTTTCCTATCACTATTTTGTTTGAAAACAACAATACACGTAGCGAGGATTATCAAAAACAAAGAAGCTTTCCTAGGCCAGGCCATGCTGATTTTACAGCGCATGAAAAGTTTGGCGGTAATGAAGATTATAGAGGTGGTGGACATTTTAGCGCAAGATTGACTACAGGTTTAGTAGCGGCTGGCGCTATTGCCAAAAAATTATTGCAGCATATTACAGTAACCGCAACCTTAACAGAAGTTGGCGGATTAAAAGATATTGAACAAGGTTTACAAAAAGCCATTGATGCTAAAGACTCGGTTGGTGGTATTGTAGAGTGTGTGGTAAAAGGCTTGCCTGTTGGCTTGGGTGAACCTTATTTTGATTCGTTAGAGTCTACGTTGGCACACATGATGTTTGCTATTCCTGCGGTAAAAGGTATTGAATTTGGTAGCGGCTTTGCAGCAGCAGCCATGTTTGGTACAGAACATAATGATGTGATTGAAGACATGACTGGCAAAACCACTACTAACCATGCTGGTGGTATTGTTGGTGGCATTAGCAATGGCAACGATTTGGTATTTAGATTGGCCATTAAACCAACATCATCTACACCAAAAGTGCAACATAGCCTTAACTGGGAAACAGGGCAAATGGAAGACTTTTCCATTAAAGGTCGCCACGATTTATGTGTAGCGTTAAGAGCACCGGTTATTGTAGAAGCTTGCACAGCCATTGTTTTGGTTGACAGCATGATGCTAGAAAATAGAATTCCAAGAGTGTTGGCGCCCCTAGCCCCTAAAGGGGAATTAATATACCATATAACTACAAATGAGTCTTGGGCGCAAGCACAAGCAACTGGCAACTATGAAGCGGCATCATTAGATAGTGAGGGCTTTATTCATTGCAGTACAGATGCGCAAGTTGCTGGCACATTAGAGCGTTTTTTTGCTGGGCAAACTAATCTTGTAAAATTGGTAATTGATCCTGCGAAACTGGTGCATGATTTAAAATACGAGCAAGCAAGTGACGTGGATATGCTTTTTCCGCATGTCTACGGTGTGATTAACGTAGATGCAGTAACTGACGTGATTACTTTGTAGTGCTAAAAATTTCAAATTTCAAATCCCAAATTCATCATGCACAGTTTCATCATCAACGCTTCTATACAAATTATACCTGTAGTAACTGATAAACATCCTTATGAATGGGTAGATGAGGCTATTGCCATTATACAAAAGTCTACCACCGTACAACACGAAGTTGGCCCTTTTGCTACGGTAGTTGAAGGTAAATATGACGATGTAATTAAAGTGATACACGATGTAAACGAATATTTGTACAGCCGTGGTTGCAGCGAATGGATAACTAATTGCCAAATTCAAATTCGTAGTAACGGCAATATTACAGGCGATGAAAAAACAGAGAAGTTCAAATAAAAATATCACCACATAGACACAATAGGCACATAGAAGAAAGTATTGGAAAAATCCAATGAGTATCCGTTATTTAGAAAACTTAGATATTTAATATTACAAAAAGTGCCTGAAATTGCTGAGTAGCGATAAAAATGTACAAGTGAGTGACACAACAGAAGTATCATAGTAGTAATGCAGCTGGTTAACAAAGACATGATTCTAATTCGCAGATAGTTCTTAAAATACTTAATAAGCTTGCCGAACTAGCTTTTTCATTTGCTTAAAATGAATATCTAAAAGCTCGAAATAAGCAGCATTTGGTAAGTAATAATACCACCATTCTGTATCAAGTGCTTTAAAGCCTTGTTGTTCCATGGTAGTTTTTAGTAACTGTCTATTTGCCAAAACAACACTATCTAATTGCATGTAATTGTGATGGGCTTTCTCGGTGAAATCATCAAATGTGGTAGGCATTGGTAATGGCAGGCCTGTTTGCAGATTGTATAAAGTGAGGTCTACCGCAATGCCTCTATTATGGCCGCTACCTTTTGCAGGGTTAGCTGCATATCTATCGTCAGGCACTATTTGCCACATGGTTTTAGTAACGCTATAAGGGCGGTAAGCATCGTAAATTAATAAGCCTAATCCTTTTGTTTTCAAGTTATTGGCTACAGCCTGCAAGGCTTTTGCAGCAGCTAAACGTAGGTAGGCTTTGGGTTGATGATATAGAACTTGGTGCGTAAAATTATTTGCGGTAGCATATATAAAGTTTGTTTTTACATTAGCTACATACTTATTAATGGCTACCATTTGCTTTAAGGAATCTTGAGTGACTAAAGCCTTAAAATCAACTGTATTGTTTACGATGGTTAATCCAAATTCATTTTTTGGCAAGGTGTTTGCTAATTGCGCTGCACTTCTATTACTACCTAATAAAAAAGCACTTGCTAGCATTGTAATGATGTATCGTAGCTTCATATTGTACTAATAGATTTTTTGTTCATTAATATACAACAACATGAGATTATTTCTTCTGATAGTAGCTGCCTTTTTATTCGTAGGTGCAGCAAAAAGTCAAAATTTAGACTCTACTATTAACCTAAATATCCTAGATAAATACCAGCCAATTACTGGAAAAGCTAGCTTTTACAGCAAAAATTTACACGGTACTAAAACATCAACTGGTGAAAGATATGACAATAATAAACTTACAGCAGCTAGCAACAGTTTTAAGCTAAATACTTGGGTTAGAGTAACCAATATGAGCAACGGTGAAAGTATAACTGTTAGAATTAACGATAGAATGCATCCTAAAATGGCAAAAAGAGGTCGTGTGATAGATGTAAGTAGGCTTGCGGCTGTCAAATTAGATTTTATTGAAGCAGGTATTACTAAGGTGCAAGTAGTGCAAATTGATGCGCCTGAAGATTCCACTACCTTTTTAACAAAAAAATATCAAAATCCTTAAAATTCAAATTACACCTGTATTTTCGCACCAATTATAAAAACAAGTTTATGAAGAAAATCGTTCTACTATTTGTTTCCGCAGCAATAGCTGTTACCACATTTAGCCAAACAACTAACCTAAAAAAATTACCTACTTTAGGCATTGGCTTTAATTTAAAAGATTTTAAAACTGCTGGCTTAATCAACTCAAAGTCTTTAAGCGATGTTTTAGTAAATAAATCGTACGCTAAAGTTAGTGAAATGGCTCCTGGCCTAAATGTTAGTTACTACCAAGGTTTAACTAATAATATTGATTTCATGGCTACTTTAGGTGCCACTTTTACTGAGTACACTTATAAAGGCAAAACTTTTGGTACTAGCAGTAATTTTTTACTAGATCTTGATGCACATTTAAACTTCAAGCTATTAACTGATAATTATTTTGTGGTTCCTTATATCACTGCTGGTTTAGGAACTTCTATGTACAGAGGTACTTATTTCATGGCCAACGGTATTAGTGGTCTTGGTTTGCAATTTAAATTAGGTGAAGGATCATTCATTTTCTTGCAATCAACTTATAAGTATCACATTTCTGAGAACAGTAAAGAAAACTTAAACTACTCATTAACTTTTGCCTCTCCATTGGTAGATAAAAAGCCAGCACCAATAGTAGCACCACCTGCTGCACCAGTTGTTGTTGCTGAAAAAGATACTGATGGTGATGGTATTGTAGATAGTAAAGACAAATGTCCTGCTGTTGCAGGTACAGTTAAGTACGATGGTTGTCCTGTACCAGATACTGATGGTGATGGTATCAACGACGAGAATGACAAATGTCCTACAGTGGCTGGTTTAGCTAAATACAATGGCTGCCCAATACCAGATACTGATAAAGATGGTATTAACGACGAGAATGACAAATGTCCTACCGTTGCTGGTGTTGCTCGTTACCAAGGTTGCCCAATACCAGATGCAGATGGTGATGGTGTTAATGATGAAGAAGATAAATGCCCTACAGTTGCTGGTGTAAGAGAAAATGCAGGTTGCCCTGTAATTAAAGAAGAAATAGTTAAGAAAGTTACTAAGAACGCACAGAATATTTTCTTTGCAATTAACAAAGCTATTTTACTTAAAAAATCATACAAATCTCTTGATGAAGTTGCGGCTATACTAAAAGAAGATGCAGCTTTGAAATTAGATATTGAAGGTCATACAAGTAGCACTGGTACAGATAAAATTAATATTCCTTTAAGTAAAAATCGTGCTGCTGCCGTTTACGATTATATGATTAAACAAGGTATTGATGCTAGCAGATTAACTTCTGAAGGCTTTGGTTCTAGCAAACCAGTTGCAGATAACAAAACCGAAAAAGGTCGTGCCTTAAACAGACGTGTTGAAATGAAATTACGTTACTATTAGTAGGTAAATCAATAAAATGTTATAACTAAAAGTCTCAGTTGCACCATGCAACTGGGACTTTTTTATTGATAGTGGTATTACATCAATATTTAAAGAAAAAGCACTTAGCCGTAGATATTTATAGCTTCACGATAGGTGTTGCAATGGGCTTCTACTATCACTTTTACATCAGGGCTATAACCGCCACCCATAGCTACCACTACAGGTATTTGATGTTGGTGTAAGGTGTTAAATACGTAGGCATCTCTTTGTCTGCAACCATCAATAGTTACTTTTAGTTTGCCAAACTTATCTGTCTCTAAAATATCTACACCGCTTAGGTAAAACGCAAAATCTGGTTGTACAATTGCAATCAATGCTGTCAAATGTTTGTCTAGTAAACCCAAATAAGTATCAGTATCACAGCCATCAGTAAGCCCTACATCAAGATTGCTTTTTTCTTTATGAAAAGGGTAGTTATGCTGCCCATGCATACTAAATGTAAATACGGCTGGATTATTTTCAAATAGCTTGGCAGTACCATTGCCTTGATGAACATCTAAATCAATAATCAGTATTTGCTTTACCAGCTTATGATGAAGTAAATAATTACTTGCTACTGCCATATCATTCAGCATGCAAAACCCTTCGCCTCTATCTGCAAAAGCATGATGCGTACCACCTGCTACATTTAGTGCCACACCATTGGTAAAAGCATAATGGCAACAATCAATGGTGCCTTGGGTAATCATTAACTCACGCTTTGTAAGCATAGGTGACTGTGGAAAACCAATCTTTCTTTGTTCTGATGCAGATAACGTTTGCTGCATTAGTTTATTTAAATAAGCCGCATTATGTGTTAGTAAAATGGTTTCGCTGCCGCAAATGTTGGGGCTAAATAAATTGGCTTCGGTAATGCTGCCTTCATGTAATAACTGCGCAGGTATTAGCTCATATTTAAGCATTGGAAAACGATGTCCTTCTGGTAAAGGATGCGCATAAATTTTGTTGAAAGCTATTTTGATGCCCCCGACCCCTAAAGGGGAGTTATTAAGCGTATCTATTTGTTTTAATTGATGCATATTATATTTTACCCTTTAGTAGAGATAGGTAACATTTCTAAATATTATCCCCTTTAGGGGCAAGGGGCACGATGGTATTCGGCGATACTATTGCATACACACTATCACTTTTTTTGGGTGTAACAGCAGCAAGTCCTGTAAATCGGCTAAAAGCTGGCAACACTGCATGCTGTGTACCAAAGTAGAAACAAGGAAAACGCAAACTTTGTTTGCTAATGCCTTTTATTAAAACACCGGGGTGAATATGACCGCTTATGATGTAGTTACTAGTTGCAGATTGTTGGTCACTTTTAGCTAAGTCGTGTTGAAAGCTGACATTACCAATCGTCAATGCTTCTGGGTGAATTTTGATATTCGCATTTGCATACCAATCGGCTTTAAGTATATCGTGATTACCTTTTATTAAATGGATATCCAGTGAAGCAATATCATTGCGCCAGCGCAAAAACAAATCCAATTCTTTATTCGCTTCGCTATGAAACATGTCACCCACTACCAGCAATTGTTCTGCCTTAAAAAAAGTGATTTGGTCTAGCAATCGCTGCATGTCTTCTTTAAATACATCTTGCGGTACAGCAATGCCATATTTACGAAAATGCCCAGTTTTGCCAATGTGCAAATCGCTAACTATCAGCGCTTTTTCTGCTTCCCAAAAAAGGCAACGCTGTGGCGAGAGAATAAACTGTTGATTAAAAATGATATGAGAAACTAACTGCATGGTTTGGCAGCAAATATAATAGCATGTGTAGTATTATATGGGGTAAATAGAAGTGAGTAGAGGATAAGTAGAAGTAAGCAGATTAATTTATGCTGCCATTGTATCATCATAATATACTGCTAGTTTAATAATGCCAAACTGCATACACTTGATGGTAAGCTCATGACGGTCTGCCACATTAAATTGCGCACACATAGTTTTGCAATAATCTTTAACCGATGCGTAACTCACATTCATTAAGCCCGCAATGTCATTAAACGATAATTCTGCAGCATTCAATATGGCAAATTCAATATGCTTTGGTTTTAAGTGATGGTAATTAACAGCAATTACTTGTTTAGTAGAAATAGAAGTACCTATTTTTTTAGGTTCATTTACTATCAATTCATCTATCATTTTCTCGCCTTTTAAAGCATTTTCTATCGCTTCTTGTATCATGTTTCTTTGCTTGAGATACGTTTGATAAACCACCGATTCCTTCGTTAAAAAATACTTTGAAATAAAACAAGTAGCCCCTTCGGCTAATACTTCTCTTATTAGCCGTTCATTAGTATGAGATGATACGCCAATTATTTTAATACTAGGGTATTTAAAGCTACAATACGTGCTTACAAGTAAGCCATTCATGTATGGCATATTAATATCTAGCAATAGTATAGTAGGCAGTTTATCAGCTTTTAGTTTTTGTAACTGCTGTAATAAATCTTTACCGTTTGGTGCAGTTAGTAATATTTTATAGCCTAGTGCAACTACTTCATTTTGTAAAGCACGCATACTTGGTACATCGTCTTCTGCTATGGCTATCGTAATCATACTAGTTGTTTTATGGGTGTGTAGGTGTTAAGTTATAGCAATTTTATTGTAGTAGGATACCTCATATATAAAAATTGCTGCAATGTAATAGTTGCTTTGTAAAATACAAATTAAAATTAGCTTATTTAACAAAAAACTATCCCTGTGGCTAGTTTTTAAAAATTTTACTACCTTTTTGTTTTGATTTACAATAGTATATATAACCATTTACAGTGTTTGCTAAAAACCTACCTACGGCTATTTTTTTTAAACAAACAACTACTTATGTTTACATTGTTAAATAAATAAGGAAGTACAACTTATTTACGCAACGCAGTTAATGGCCATTAACCAATAGTGCTACCCTTAAGCACTTAAAAAACTAGGGCGCTGAACAACCAACCCATGGCGATAGACAGGTGAGGAAAATAAAAAAACTTAATTAAAATGACACAAACATTAGATTTAAATAAAATGGGCTTAACGCCTATGAATGAAGTTGAAATGATGACTACAGATGGAGGATTAGACTGGCCATCATGGTTAAAAGGTGGAATCTACGCAGCAGCTGCTAAAGAAATTGTAGATCATTGGGATGATATAAAAAAAGGATTAGTAGATGGATGGAACGCACTTAAATAACTTTTAAAATTTAAAAAATGGACTTATCAAAATTTAGATTAGAGGAATTGTCTACTAAAGAGAAGAATTTAGTAAACGGCGGTAATTTCTTTTATGATATTGCTTTTGGAGTGGCTTATGTTGCCCATGCAATATATGAAATTGGTGTAGCTGGAGGGGCTTATCAACAATCTTTACCATCCGGATTAAAGAAATAGCTCTAATATCACTGCACAAATGAAGTATACGTTTTATATAAATTTCATTCTCTGAAGTACAATAATGTCAAATACTAAATAGTGTTTGCTTTTACATGGTTATGACAGCCCAGATAACTGGGCTGTTATTGTAAAATATTTAATTATGCGAAGTTTATTTTTAAATCACTTGTCAAACACTAGAAGTAGTATCATTGCACTATATGTCTATATGCTAGATCTTTCAATATCTTTTCTCTTCGCATTTCTTTTTCCAAAGACCAATAGTTTGGGCTACAGTTTTTCAACAGTCTATGAAGAATTTATCTTAGTTGTTATAATAGCACCAATAATTGAAACTTACTTATTTCAACACTTTTTAATAAAAATTTTGGAAATAAAAACTAAAAAATATTTTCATATAATATTTATATGTTCTTTAGTTTTTGGTCTTTTACACACATATAATTTGGTATATTTTTTTAAAGCTTGTATATCTGGTTTTTTATATAGTTTTTTGTATTTGTGTATACGTGATAAAAAATCAAACCCAATCTATTATGTTCTTTTATGTCATTCAGTCTATAATTTAACTGGCTTTTTGGCTAATCACTTCACTTGATATTTTTTATTACTAAATATAATTGAATTAGTGTTAATACCACTCTCTTACACCCAAAACACAGCCATCGCCTACCTGCCCAAAGTAAAAAGTAGTAGCTATCTGCTCTACTTGCTGTTAATAATTGGCTTGGCAGGTGTGTTTGCCTCATTACCATTTATTTATACTGATATTTCGGTACGTAGTAGCGGTATTATTAGGCCTACTAGCGAACGTACAGAAGTAAAGCCAGTTATTAGCGGTATTATCAGCCAATTAAATTATAAAGAAGGTGATACAATACAGCAAGGTGCTATAATACTCAGTTTAAAAGACCCTAGCACCAAAAGCAAAACCTTACTAAACACCTTTGAAACAACTCAAAGACAGCAGTTTATTAAAGACCTACAAGTATTAAGTGCTATCGATTTTTATAAACAAAGTACAGAATTACAAAGCTTGGTTAATCAGCTTTCGTCACCTTTATATAAAGAACAGGTAACACGCTTTTTACATCAAAAAACAGAACAGGATATACTGCTAAAAAAAGCAGTAAAAGAATTGGAAATGAATACCATTCTTGCTAAAGACAAAGTAATAAGCCCAAAAGAATTTTTCGACTTTCAAATGCAGGAACAACGGCAACAAGCCAGCCGTAAGGCACTAATACAAGAACAACTAAGCAATTGGCAGCAAGATTTAGCTAGGTACAAATTAGAGCTATCTCAATACCAACAACAAAGCAACCAAATAAGTACAGATGCCAGCTATTACGAAGTAAAAGCGCCTACAGGTGGTGTTATTCAAGGTATTAATAACCGCTATGCAGGTGGCTATTTACAAACCAATGATGTAATTTGTAATATTTCACCATCGGGTATAGTAATAGCAGAGTGTTATGTAGCTGCCAATAATGTGGGGCTTTTAAAACTACACCAAGAAGCCCGATTTCAAATAGATGCATTTGACTATAATTATTTTGGTATTGTAACTGGTAAGGTACAAAGCATTGATAACGATTATACTGTGGTTGATAATAAACCTGTGTTTAAAGTACGTTGCAGTTTCGATACCACACAGCTACACTTAAAAAATGGTTACAGTGGCGAATTAAAAAAAGGGCTCACTTTTCAATGCCGCTTTATGGTTTCTAGAAGAAGTATGTGGCAATTATTGTGGGATAAAATAGATGACTGGCTCAATCCTACTTCACCAGTAAAACAAGCTTAGTTTAAAAATCCGTCACTGCGAGGTGCAGCTTGTCCCGTTAATCGGGAAAGCAGTCTGCATTGTTATGAGACCATCATATTCATTTGCCGATTGCTACGTGCCTCGTAATGAGGGTTGCCTTGAGAATTTACAACACCTTCTAAAATATAATTTTTGAAACGTATTATTAAAATTAAACAACGGGATATTACCGATTGTGGGGCAGCTTGTATTGCATCTATTGCTGCACACCATCAGTTAAAACTACCAGTAAGTAGAATACGCCAATTTGCAGGTACTGACAAGCGAGGTACTAATGTATTAGGCCTAATTGAAGCTGCTGAAAAACTAGGCTTTCAAGCCAAAGGAGCAAAAGGTGCAGTAGATAGTTTAGCAAAAATTCCATTACCTGCTATTGCGCATGTTATTCTAAAAAATGGGCTACATCACTATGTGGTAGTGTATAAGGTAACGGCTACGCATATTGTGTATATGGATCCTGGTGATGGTGATACACACAAAGAAAAACTAGACTTTTTTAAAGAAAAATGGAGCGGCGTAATTGTGTTGCTATTGCCAGATGAGGGCTTTCAAAAAGCAAACAATAAAACATCTAATACTAAACGCTTTTGGCAACTGTTACACCCACAAACCAGCATTATGCTACAGGCATTAATTGGTGCGGTAGTTTACACGGTTTTAGGGCTAGCCTCATCTATCTACATGCAAAAGATTATTGACTTTGTATTACCAGATGGTAATATAAAACTGCTCAACCTGCTAAGTTGTGTAATGATAGTAATACTTGTTTTTCAAACTTTTATAGGTGGTTTTAAAACCGTTTTAGGGTTACAAACTGGGCAAATGATTGATGCAAGATTAATACTAGGCTACTACAAACATTTACTACAACTGCCACAACGTTTCTTTGATACCATGCGTGTGGGCGAAATTATTAGCCGTGTAAACGATGCAGTAAAGATTAGGATATTTATTAATGATGTGGCTTTAAATATTGTTGTAAATATTTTAATAGTCTGCTTTTCTATTGGTTTAATGTTTCTGTATTACTGGAAATTGGCAGTAATCATGTTATGCATTGTACCCATTTATATAGTGGTTTACATTATTAGCAATAAAGTAAACAAAAAATGGAATAGAACTTTAATGGAGCAATCTGCTGACTTAGAAACACAGTTAGTAGAAAGCCTAAATGCGGTAGGCACAGTAAAGCGGTTTGGCCTAGAAGAATACACCAACATAAGAACCGAAAATAAATTTATACAACTATTACAATCAGTATATAAAAGCAGTATTTATGGTTTATACCTTGGCACTAGTTCCGATTTTGTTACTAAGCTTTTCACCATTTTGTTGTTGTGGGCGGGCAGCTACTTTGTTATTAACCGAGAGCTTACGCCTGGTGAGTTACTATCATTTTATGCATTAATAGGCTATTTCACAGGGCCTGCTGCATCGCTAATTGGGGCAAATAAAAGCATACAAGATGCCCTTATTGCTGCCGACCGCTTATTTGAAATTATAGATTTAGAGACTGAAGCAAGTAACGAGAATAAAGTTGAATTAACCCCTGAACTAATTGGCGACATACATTTTAACAATATCAGTTTTCGCTATGGTACAAGAGCAATGGTATTTGAAAATTTATCATTAACCATTAAAAAAGGCGAAAGTACTGGTATAGTGGGCGAGAGTGGCAGTGGTAAATCTACCATGCTATCATTACTGCAAAATTTATATCCATTAAAAGAAGGCAATATTACCATTGGTGGTTTAGACTTACAATACATCAGTAATAAAAGCCTAAGGCAACGCATTAGTGTTGTACCACAACAAGTTGATTTATTTGCAGGTACTATTATAGAAAACATTGCAGTAGGCGAGTTTGAGCCAGATGTACAACGCATTTTACAATTATCTACCCTGCTAGGTATTAATGAGTTTATAGAACAATTACCTGCTACTTATAATACCATCATTAGCGAACAAGGCACTAACTTATCTGGTGGTCAAAAGCAGCGGCTAGCCATTGCAAGAGCATTGTACCGTAACCCAGATATTTTGATATTAGACGAAGCCACATCTAGCCTTGACCCTACCAATGAACAAAAAGTACAAAACACCCTGGCTTGGTTTAAGCAAAAGGGTAAAACCATCATAATCATTGCCCACCGCCTTGCTACTATAAAAAATTGCGACCATATTATTGTGCTGAAAGAAGGCAAGCTATTAGAACAAGGTACGCATGAGCAACTATTGGCAACTAAAAATTTGTACAGCAATTATTGGAACGATTTAACCATTTGATAAATTCATAATTATGAAGCTGACAGTTTATATAGAGCGGATAAATAAGCTACACAAAATGCTAAGTAGCGAAAAAACTGGTACACCCAAGCAATTAGCTACTAAACTAGGTATTTGTGAAAGCCGCCTATACTGTATAGTTGATGACCTACGATTACAAAATGTACCCATAGCCTACTGCCGAAAACGAGAAAGTTACTATTATACTCGACCCTTTAAAATAGCCGCTAGCTTGCTATTGCAAGAGCTAAATGATGAAGAAATAAAAAATATTTCTGGTGGTGTTGCTTACTACTTTTTTTGTAGAGTGGAGCAAAATAGCTTTGTAGCATCAATGGCCGTTGGTACAGGAGATGATACGAACCTGCCTAAAAAAGAGTGGGGTATTTAAACTTAAAAATTAAATTTACAAACAATGACACAAACATTGGATTTAAACAAAATGGGCTTAATGCCTATGAATCAAATCGAAATGATTGAAATTGATGGCGGTGAGTTCCCATGGTGGGCTGGTCCTGTTGGTGCTTTAGTTTGGTGGGTAGCCGATAATTGGGATGACCTCTCAGCAGGTGCTAAAGCAGCCATTAAACAGTATCAATCAACACATAAAATTTCTTAATTACAAAACAAAAAGTTATGACAAAGAATGATTTAACAGTTAAAAATTATGGACTTGTAGATCTAAAAGAAAATGAACTTTTATCTATTAATGGAGGTTCAGAGCTACCAAGTGTAATAAACGGAAAATCGATGGCTTATTGGGTTGGGTATTATGTTATGCATGGGTTAACACATTTGGTTAACTGGGAATACGTAACAGACTAATTTAAAATTGTAGGCTGCCATATGTAATGGCAGCCTATTTATAAACTTGATTATATTTTGTACATGAACTTATGATTAAAATGACAACAAAAAAACTTAAAATCCACATACTATTTCTAATTAGCCTTGCAAGCCTTGCTTACTCATTTATTGTGGAAAATGTTTTTTTAAAAAACATAGATATGAAAGGCTATAAACCTAAAAATATTTATGAAGAAATAGCAATAGCTATAGTCGCTGTACCAATTATTGAAACACTAATTTTCCAAGCTCTTATTTTTTATATTGTTCGCTTGTTTGATAAATGGTTAAACAATAAATTGGGCATTGTATACATAATAATCTCTGGCTTTGCTTTTGCAATATCTCATACTTACTCTTTGTACTATATGGCTTATATGATTGCGCCAGGCTGCTTACTTGCATACATGTTTTATGTTAGAAAGAAAGATGATAATAGTCCCGTTTTAAGCGTTTACTTAATTCACCTATTTTATAATACACTTGTTTCATTAGTTAATCATTTATAATTATTGCTAAAAATTTCCCTCAAAATATTTCTATATCTAAAAATCTTGTTTTACTTTAGCAATACACCAAAATCATTATACCATGCCTACAGAAGTTACAAGAAAATACACTACATCCGATGCTATTATGCTGATAGTATTGTCAACTATTGTTGAAAATGCCATTGCCAATTTGCCTTTTTTACTAACCAAACGTAGCATTTGGGCCAATCCTTTTTTTCCTAATTTACAAACACGCATTGATACCATTATACAAACCTATCTTGGGGTAGATAATGCCAAAGACTTACGTAATGCTACCAAGGCAGTAGAAGCCATTCAAAAGCAAGCATTAACCACTTTAGGCGAAATAAACACGCAAATTGTGGCTGACTTTAAAAAAGTACCTGAACGTAGAGACGAAATTTTAAAAACATTGGGCTTTAAAACCTACTATCAAGATGCTTACAAAAGCAAAAGCCAAACCGCCCTTATTAATTTACTATACAGCATAAAGCAAAACCTAAGTGCCACATTAAAAACAGAAATAACCACCAAAGGCACAGAAGCAAGCAGCCTAGAAGCGGTAATAAGCTTTGCTGATGCCCTTAAAAATACCAACGTAACACAAGAAACCTACAAAACCGCAAAACCTACCAACACTGCCGAAGCGATAAATACATTTAACGATATTTATGACGATGTGATGAGCGTAGCTACCGTAGCAGCAAGATTTTTAAAAGAAGATAAAGCCAAGCAAAGCGGTTTTATTTTTAGCAAACTTGTAGCTGCCCAAAAAGCCATCAGCGCTACTACTGCTACAAAAGCTAAAAAAGCAGCTAAAACACCACCACCAAACGCTTAAAAGCCCCCTTTTTTCTATATATTAGGCTTACCTGCTTTTAAAACAGGGCAAACGCATCTAAATTTATTTTTTGCATACTTATTAAGTAAAGGCGAACGTTTTGGATAGAAAACATTT